>NZ_JBTEYL010000019.1:0-102047 GCF_054330215.1 Pseudomonas sp. Ma2-10
AAATCGGTCACGTTGTTAGCGAAATGAGCGGTCACGCGTTAGCGAAATGGTCGGTCACGATGTACCGAAACGGGCGGTCACGATGGGCCGAAATACGCACACAAAGAAACGCCATAACGATCGCCACCCCCCCACCGCGGGGCGTGGGGATAGAATGAGAACTACGCTCGTTAGGAATATCCATAAGACTTTTAGAAAGCGCATATTTTCGCAGGAACATAGTCAGAACGAAAGAGAAGAAAAAAACAACAGGTACTGACCATCCATTACTCATGACTCATGAGCTCTTAGAAAATGTTGGGCTGTTGAATATAGTGCTTCATCGACATCCACAGGCGGCGACCAGCCCAGCAGATTCTTCGTTTTACTAATATCGACTTGTAGCGAATCAAACAACCGAGTCGAAAGAGAACGTTTTTTCAACATTATCGCAGCGATTCTCATGAGCCAAACAGGAACAGGGATCAGCCTCGCCGGCTTTCCAAGAGAGCGTGCCAAACGATGGAGTAACTCGGTAGTAGACAAGTCTTGTCCATCACTAACTAGAAAAATCTCGTTTGCCGCACTTGGGTGTTCGAGACAGACACGGATCAGATCAACAAGATTATCTATCGCAACTAAGCTACGCTTATTAAAGACTGCACCAAACGGAAGTGGAATCCCACTATTCAACCAACTCATCATCGTTTTAAAGTTCGCCTTCACTCCAGGTCCATAAACTAGCGGAGGTCTAATAATGACAATCTGCATACCGGAGCTTTCAGAAATTTTATGCAATCCTGCTTCGGCCTCAAATTTGGAGATACCATATGAATCTGCAGGATTTGGAATATTATCGGCTGTAAAGGGTCGAGTGCCCCTTCCACCTTCGCCATTAACTTTTATAGAGCTCAAAAAAACAAACCGCTTAACTCCACAATCTGCAGCTTGACGAGCCAGATTAAGTGTTCCTTCAACATTCACCAGCCTGAACATCGACAGCGGATCAGACGCCTCGTCATTCATTACATGTACACGTGCGGCAGCATGAACAACCACATCAACCCCAGCCAAAACGCTACGATAGTCGGTACTGCTACTTAGGCTGTCTACTTTACGCTCTACAATGTTGTATGGAAATTTGAAGCCGCTTGATCTAACTACAGCGACCACATCGTAATTCAAGAAACCTGCCAACCGTGCAACGAGTGCCGAACCAACAAAACCTGATGCTCCAGTCACTAGAATTTTGGTTCGTTTCATAACATTCTTTACGTCCAAAATTAAACGTTCAAATATATTTCGATCCTGTACAACCCGAAAAACTTATGACGGCTGCAGTAGCGCCCTTTTTACCCATGACCCACTGCAGCTTCTATAACACAAAACTTACCGAGCAATTACTTTTTTGATGAAGCCTACAACTCCGTCTCGCTTGATCACTCGAACCACAGTTTTGAAGTTCTGACGAGCGGTTGTGGGCGAAATGAAACTCCGTGCAACCAAGCTCCCTATACTTGGAGAAATTACACCTGCACCTACAGGCTGATTCAAGCCGCTATTGGTTTCGGCTTTCCACCAGCTGAAATAGCTTGGCTCTTTCAGGCTATAAGGAAAAGGGAAAGCTTTTTGAACATCGACTCTCTGCTGATAAAGACGACGCGCTTTCACTGGAATTGATTCGCCATTTTCGAAATTACCGTAAAACCAACTTTTTAGCGTCGTATCGCCCTGCCCCTCAGCTTTAATGTCTTTGGCATAGCTATCCCACAACTCATGAGCAACAGCCTGGCTGGATGCATAACGCGTGAGCATCCCGAATCCTGCACCGCTATCATAACCAGTGAAATGGTAGAAGCGCAGCGGAACGCCTGCAACCAAAAATACGCCACTGTCATCTTTGCTTAAAGGTCGATGAGCAATGTTCCAAGTAGCTACGTTGCATCCGCGATCTCTTACGATATGCAAGCCACTGAAAAATGCTGGGGCCAAGTCACACCAACGCTGGTCAGTAAAAATACCTGCAGGAATATCGTCACGGCAAAACAAGCGTAGGCGATTTGCCCACCATTGGATAAATCCAAGGCCTTGACCGTCTGTACGGGCCGCGAAGAACCCCAGATTATAGACACCGTGTTTCAAAGCTGAAAGTTCGTTATCGCAAATTGATGCGACGTCAGACTCCGCATCAAGCAAGTGTGGTGTCAATAGAATTTCATGCTTATCCAGTAGTTCGTCGAGCACGGTCAGGGAGTTGAATACCTTGATATCCGGATCCAGATACATGATTTTATCAACGTTGGGGCGCTGGGCCATTACCTCAGCGGCAGTCCCCTTCACAGCCGTGCAAAGCTCGACTACCGTATGTCCAAACGCCCAGCGCTTCCAGTCAGGAATGCCAAGGTTCTCAATGGTAAGGACCTCGTCGAACGGCTCTGCGCTCAGGTCAAATCCCGGTGGGAGATCATCGGAATAAAGCAGTACGAAAGTCCAGTCAGGATGATACTTCTTGACCGACTTTGCGAGCACTCGAGCTTTGGGAAGATAGCTTTTAGTAATGGAAGTATAGACAAGCATGATTTTATTCCTTTGCAGCTTTATAAATAGATTTAGCGGCAGCTAAAATCTCTTCGGGTGACGCACCGACAGGCACAACCTTACCCAGCCGATATTCCTTAACCCGCCGTCCCTGAGCGCCTATATCAAACGCGACAACAGGCATCCCCATCTCTATTGCCTCTGAAATTGTATAACTAAAGGTTTCAGGAACGATGGACGCCATAAACACAACACTTACACCCAATGAATCTATAAGCGAAGGCAATTCTTCAGGGGAATATCGCCCGTGAATAATCGCACTAGCGGGTAGTTGAGTATGGCTCTCACCAATCACGATTACCGGCACATCTAAATTTTCATGTTCGATATAGGAGCATAATTCTTTAATGACATCTCCACCCTTAATATGAGATAGGGTACCTATAACCCCAATACTCAGCGCCCCACGGAGATTATTCCTTTCAGTGCATTTGAAATGCTGTAATTCATGCGGCATCACGCTGAATTTTGCATGTTCAATGTTGAAATCCGTCCTTAAAATTTCAATAGAAGACTCATCAAAACAAGTGATAACGTCACAGGCATTGAACAAACGCTGAAATGGGGCACGCCAAAGATCAATATCTTCTGCCATATCACTTTTTGTGAACCAACTGTGGTACCAGGTTAGATTTTTGGGGAGACATTTTTTGCAAACTTCGTGATCACTCGGAATACCGCAGTATTGTTGGTCATAGTCTGACAAGTGCGGTGAAGGGCAAAGAGCATGGAAGTCATGAACCTTAAAATCGAGGCTACTGTCGGACCGGCTTTTGAGATCAACAATAAAATCGATCGCTTTTTCGATAGGACCGTAGCCGTATAAAGAGTTGACTACAATCTTATTAACACGAGAAGCATTTAGGCACTTGAACAGCACTTCAAGGGAGGCCGCGACATAAAGACAATTATTCGAGACTGTGTTATTCCGAAGCTGAATGTACCAGTCCCCACCCCAGCAATAAACTCTTAAAATCGACCCGTCTTCAGTGAGGGTTGATGCGATCAACTCAGACGTATAAGTATTTGAACCACCGCCACCATTGTGATCAAAAACTATCGTTTCTACGACAAGCTCAGAGCTTTCTAAAGCATGCGTGAGCACATCTATTTCGCTGGCACTGTGCCTTGCTTCAAGATTCTGCACCTCAGTCGGAGAGCTAGTTACTTGGCGAAACAACTGAAGTTTATTTTTCAGCCCAGACATGCCACCCGACCGTAACTCCGTGTAAACAGTTTTGAGGAGCCTCTTGAAGCCTGCAAACCCTGGATTTTTACGTATGTATGTGACTACGATCGCGTAAAGTTTTGTTATCTTTCGAACAAACGAGGAAAAGACCCTTAATGGCAGGGTGACTCGCCATGAGGTTGAAGAAAGTAGATTTTGAATATCTGAATGCAGCGCGTAAATCTGTTGCTGTCGCTGCTCCAACTCAGTAGAAAGCTCATCGAGCTGAGATTCCAGAAGGCCAACTTCTGTCGCTTTTTGCGCCAACGCTATCTCACTTGCTTGTTGAGCCTCGTATCTGTTTTGCCTCTCCTTCAGAACCAGAGGGGATAAAAAATCAAGACCCAGTTTCGATGCGGGGTTTGTATCGGCCAAAACCTCATCGGCATATTGAGGTTTATGCAACAGTGGTAAAACAAAATCTTCCAAAGTTTTTATTTCAAACAGCTCTTCAAAAGCTACTGCCGGATCCAAATCTATAATTTTCGTTATAGGAATCAACAACAGCGAAACTTCTTTTGCTTCACCAAAAATATTGTCGACAACACCATTGAAGTTTTCTGGATTATAGGCTGCCGATAGAAGTCCAAAAACACGATAATTTAAAGGCTGACAAAACTCGAAAATCTCGTACCCAGAGGTCATCGAATTGCACTCACAAAAAATCAACGGCTGATCTCTTGCAATAACTTCGACGGCCCCCTCCAGTACCCGTCGCTCCATCCCTTCGACGTCTAACTTCATAAAATCAACCACAGACACGTCAAGCTTGTCTACAGTGGAAATATGCACATCGTATACATTAGCAATTTCTTTTGGAACGACATTGTCAATAGAGAGGCCACCAAAATTAACGGACTCTGTAATATCGATTGACTCTAGTGTAAGGGAACCAACCTCTTCGGCGAGTCCCATATTAAATGCCTGAACATGCTTAAATTTATTAGCATCAATATTGGAACAGAGTACTTGGTAGATTTCCTTACGAGGTTCAAATGAATAAACTTGGCCGCTATCCCCAACGAAATGGGCAAATGCAAGCGTATGCGTACCGATGAATGCTCCGATATCAAGCACGTGCATCCCTGGTTGGACCAGTTTATGCAGAAAATTTAACTCGTCACCTGCCCACTCGCCATACAGCGACAGAGAGTGAGAGACTATTCTGTCCGCCGGTATAACGTTCATTTCGCCGTATTTTGTGGAAATCATTTCAATTCAACTCCGCACCGGCAATGGAACTTATAACAATATTCATATTTAAATCTTGCAACCCGCAGATCCCGTGCACTAACCGACTGTTCAAACTGTGGAGAGCCATGGCATCGTTCAACCAATGATGCTGCACGTGTTCATCTCCCACACCATCTGCAACCGCGATATTAATAGAATAATCACCTTGAATAAGAATCGGCATTCTGAAGGAAAAACTGACTCGCACTTCGTCTGTCGGTCTTACACTCAATCCCGAATGACGAAACGCAAGATCTGTACCTTCCGCAAATACGTATTGCCCCAGACGATCCTTTATCATAATTCCAAAGGCAGGGTTTTTTATGTACTTATCGGCTTTTGCAGCTATGTTGAATCTTACCGATTCACCACCAAGCAAAGTACTAACCCTATTTCCTTCTTCATTTTCGAACCAGGCATTTACAATGGTGATGCCTTGATTTCCGAATGACTCAGCTTGCTCCCTAAATGGAGAGGTTTTTATTACGTTGTCAGGTTGGTCGCCCGCTTTGTATTCTTCAATTCTGCTATCGATCGATTGCGAAATGCTGTAAACCGCATCTATCTCGCTTTCATTAGCCAAACTTTCAATATCTTTTTCAGCATACAAATCTTTTATATATGTCCGACATATAACATCTGTTACGTCGACAACGGGCGGGCTATTTTTAGATAGTAGGACACCACGCTCACATAGATTTACAACAGCACTGGTGTCATGACTCACGAAAACTACCGTCCCACCCTTTTCTTGGTGAGCTCGCAAAAAACGCATACACTTTTGCTGAAAAAATACGTCACCTACTGCAAGAGCTTCGTCGACGATTAATATATCCGCGTCTACATGGGCAATGACCGAAAATGCTAAACGTACATACATACCGCTGGAGTAGGTCTTGACAGGTTGATCAATAAACTCAGCAATCTCCGAAAATGCGACGATATCATCGAACCGCGCTTCCGCCTCTTTATGAGTCAACCCCAACACTGCAGCATTTAGAAAAACGTTTTCTCTCCCAGAAAATTCCGGGTTAAATCCTGAACCTAGCTCGAGCAATGCGGCGATACGGCCATTTGTTTCTATACTACCTTGCGATGGATGAAGCGTTCCGCAGATAATCTGCAGCAGCGTAGACTTACCAGCGCCATTTCGCCCAATGATGCCTACTGTTTCACCCTTCTTAATTTCAAAGGAAACATCCTTAAGCGCCCAGTATTCTCTGTAATACTGCTTAAAGGGTTGGCGAAGTAGCTTCCTAAAAACTGGCATAAAGAACTGTTTTAGGCGATCTCGGGGGCTGGCATAGACCTCATAGTACTTACTAATATCATTTACGCGAATCGCATAGTCATTAGAGGACATCTGCAAACCCCTTTCTTGTCTTTTGAAACCAGACGTATCCGACAAACGCAATAATCAGCGACGCTGCGCAGTACATCAGTAAGCCCTTCCAGTCTGGTAAGTTTCCCCATACAAGCACAGCCCGAGACTGTTCAATTATAAACGTCAGAGGATTCAATAGTATGAATGGGCGAAAACGTTCCGGAACAGCATCAAGCGGATAGAACACCGGAGACAAAAACATGAGCACCGTAGTAATGATAGTTACCGTTTGGCCCACGTCTCGAATGAACACTCCTAATGAAGCCAAGAACCATGACAGTCCTAACACCAAAATGACTAATGGCAAAATCACGAACGGTATCAGAATCGCAGTCCAGGGAATAAAACCGTTAAACACCAAAAGCGCTACTAATAAAACGCACACATTTATTAAACTATTAAATAAGGCAGCAAGTACTGTCACCAGCGAGAGTGTTTCTACAGGAAAAATAACCTTTTTTACAAAATTAGCATTTGCAACAATTAAAGAAGGAGCTCTATTGATAACATCGCAGAATAGATTAAGCACAATTATTCCGACAAACAAAACAACCGCGAATTGAGTTTTGCTATCGTCGCCACCCGCCCCTCCCCATCGAGCCTTGAATATTTCAGAGAATACGAATGTATAAACGACCAGCATAAGGATCGGATTGAAAAGAGACCATGCCAATCCAAACGCTGACCCTTTATACCGTCCCGAGACCTCTCGCTTGCTCATCTGACTAATAATTTGTCTGTTTCGCCAAAAATTCTTCACCAGTGTTACAGGCGAGATTGAGTGCGCTGAATGGGGATTTATGCTGACGTGTAATTGAGTCATGCCCGACCCTTCCTATTGAAATGCTTTCTACATAACTTGATTGAGCGTTCTAAAATCAAAACTACACCCTGGACAGAATTATATCGCATTACATAATACTGCGAACAAAAGTGCACAGCTTCCAAATTTTGTCTGCCTGTAAACACCGGACCGTTTCAAATAAACGAAACGCTTAATGACATTACCGGTTCTAGCCTGCTTGAAATCGAGTAATTTCATTTGGTTTTCATTCGTAAGCCGCGTTTTTATAGACTCTAATGCCGTTATATTCTGTTGATTCCAGGTACAAAAACGTCCACTTAGAATCATACGAGTACGTTTCAGACGCGAAAAAAATCCTGAATTTGATCCAACCAAATTATTGCCATGCTGCCGATACCGAACATAGGAGTTTTCATCATAATGTACTATGCCTCCTACCCCACAAACGACTAAATATGCCCACCAATCATGTGACACTATTGGAAAGTTATTGCCGGCATCTTTCAAAATTTTCAATGTGGCACGGTTGAACACCATCGTATTCCCCCCCGCAATACTTTGAACTAAAGAATTACTGAACGATGGTGGCCGCCCAAATAGCGGTGACCGACCTGCTGACACACCGTCAAACGTGACAGTTTCCGTTCGCCCACAATATAGTGCGGGTATGTTATCAGGCACGGTTTTAATCCAATCTAGAGCTTTTTCTATTTTGTCTTCATGCCACATATCATCCTGATCACTCCAGGCGTAATAATCTGATGTGGTTTCAAGACCACATGTAACCGACATGAAATTTTGTGCAAAGCCTTTGCGGGGACCATTAACAATATTTAATCTGTCCTTCCCCCAACGCCTTTGATAATCACGAAGAATATCAACCGTCCCGTCTGAAGACCCGTCATCAGAGACTACAACTGACCATCTCGCATGAGTTTGACTTGCAATTGAATCTAATTGCTCTGCCAAAAAGCGCTCACCATTGAACGTACAGAGCATAACTGTGACATGATCTCGTTGAACGGGTGATAAGTTGTCATCCCCATCCTGGGACACAGCTGACGTCTTTTCAGAGATTGACGTAAAACGACTTGTCACTCGACCCAGCTCCCGTACACATTTTGTCCGCCTGCAGCGCTAGAAGCTCTACGCTCAGAACCACCTTCGTGCTCGACAACGCCTTGAGACACGAAAAATTTGCGATTATATCCACTACCAGACTGAATTGATAGCCAATTGATATCAAGTTCAGCCACAGTTAGATATTACTTAAAGTAAAATCGACTAAGCACCAAAAAGATAACTGATTGCCTGCAGTCGGACATAAGGATATCAATTTGTGCGACGAAGGACAAAAGGGTGGCAATGTGCCAACCTTTGCAGCATAAAAACCGATTGACAAAAGTGATAATAAGTATTTGATTTTTATAGGAAAGACTGAGAATCACGCAAAATGCCGAGATCTGTCTCCGAGAGGTTTCCGACAGCGTGTGGTTCCCGACCTCATACGAACTGATCAATCTTAAGTTTGCTATGCATGAACAGCAAAACAAGATCCTATTCTATCAAATCAGTGTCTTGCGACGCGGGCTTGTGGCACTGACGAGACAAATGATGACGAACAATATTTTATCTCTATACCGGCGGCGACATTGATGTGCTTGGGTGGCCAGGTAAAGCAGCTGAAAAAAGCCAAGATTTATCCATTTTTTAACGAACGCATCTTCGGTTTTATCGAGAATTTTTACCATCAAAGCAATCTGGTGGAACCACCAGCCGCTCTTAATCACCCTGTAACGCGATAGGAGAGACTTGAATCCAACATTAGCCCCAACTTGGTTACTGGCATGCTGGCGATAAAGAACCCCTGGTTTAGAATCAATGAACCATTGGTAACCATTTGCACGCGCATAACCATAACAAAACCAGTCGTGCAAAGTTATTGACTGGATAGCATCCCAGTTCTCGTACATTACACGCTTTATTCGACCCGCCAAACGCTTACTAATAACGTAAGTGCATCCGGGCCCAGCGGCTTCGAAAAGATAGTCCCATGCAACTTGAGGCTGTGCCTTGCTCAACACCTGACTTGTACCATCGGGCCAGAAGGCGGTGACGTTACTTGAGTAAGCATCACACACACCACTCTGGATAAAGCGCGTAGCTCGCTTGAGCTTGTCCGGCAACCAGATATCGTCCTGATCGGCAAATGCTACGAAGTCAAACCCCGCAAAATCTACGTCTCTGATGAGACGATAAAAGTTTTTCCCGGCACCGCCATAGCTACCTGCCGAAGGCAACAACACAACGTTGCTATTAATCGCACACAGAGATGCGCACCAATGCTCCGTGCCATCAGCAGACGGGTCAATGCTTATATAGATAGTTACGTCTACATCGGCTTGACCCAAGATAGAATTGATCTGCTGTTCAATCCACAACATTCCATTGTAGGCAGCCAACAATACTGCAATTTTTGGTCGCCCCACTGACTGGTACTCGTCTACAAACGGAAATGGATCAATCAATACAGGTTGGAGATCAGGAGCTTCGACAAATACTGACCGTACCCAGTCTTCTTCAGAGCATCGGCTTGAGCACTGAGCTGCTCGGCAGTGATCCAACCATTGTTGTACGCAATCTCTTCCAGGCAAGCCACTTTCAGGCCTTGGCGCTGTTCGATGGTGTGCACGAAGTGACTGGCTTCCAGCAGCGAATCATGGGTACCGGTATCGAGCCAAGCAAAGCCACGGCCGAGCATTTCGACATTGAGCGTCTTGCGCTCCAGGTACGCACGGTTAACGTCGGTGATTTCCAGCTCGCCACGCTCGGACGGCTTGATGCTCTTGGCGATCTCGACAACATCGTTGTCGTAAAAGTACAAACCGGTCACCGCATAGTTGGATTTTGGCTTCAGCGGTTTCTCTTCAATGCTAAGCGCCCGACCGGTGCTGTCGAACTCGACAACACCAAAGCGTTCCGGGTCGGAGACGTGGTAGCCGAATACGGTAGCGCCATGTTGTTGAGAGCTGGCGGAGCGCAGGTTGTCCGAGAAGTGCTGACCGTAAAAGATGTTGTCGCCCAGGATCAGGCAGCAAGGATCTTCGCCGATGAACTCTTCGCCAATGATGAAGGCTTGTGCCAGACCGTCCGGGCTAGGTTGTTCGGCGTAGGTCAGCTTGATGCCGTACAGGCTGCCGTCACCCAGCAGCTTGCGGAAACACGGCAAGTCTTCAGGCGTGGAGATAATCAGGACTTCACGCATGCCCGCCAGCATCAGCACCGACAACGGATAGAAGATCATCGGTTTGTCGTAGATCGGCAGCATCTGTTTGGACACGCCGAGGGTCAACGGATGCAGGCGCGTGCCCGAGCCGCCAGCGAGGATGATGCCTTTACGATTTGTGGTGCTCATTTATTCAGAACTTCCCTAAGCATTCGGGTTACGCCACTTTGCCAATCCGGCAAGTGTAGAGAAAAATTGTCACGCAGCTTCTGAGTATTCAGTCGTGAATTCAGAGGGCGGCGCGCTGGTGTTGGATAAGCTGTCGTTTCAATCGGATTGATCGCCGTTACAGCGAGCTGCTCACCGTTGCCTTGGGCGAAGCCGATCACATGGCTAGCATAGCCGTGCCAGGACACTTCGCCACTGGCCGCCAAGTGATACAGGCCCGACAGCTGTGGACGTTGCAGAACTTGCTGAATAGCCAACGCAGTCACGTCAGCGATCAAGTCTGCGCCCGTCGGGGCTCCGATCTGGTCGGCGATAACGCTCAAGGTCTCGCGATCGCTGGCCAGACGCAGCATGGTCTTGGCGAAGTTGTTGCCGCGAGCGCCATAGACCCAGCTGGTGCGAAAGATCAGATACTTGCAGCCCGACGCAGTAATTGCCTGTTCGCCGGCCAGTTTACTGGCGCCGTAGTGATTCACCGGGGCCACTGCATCCGACTCTTGCCACGGCGTTGAACCGAGGCCACTGAAAACGTAGTCAGTCGAGTAGTGAATCAGCCAAGCACCTAAGGTCTTGGCCTCTTCGGCCATGACTTGGCTTGCCTGACCGTTCACACGGTCGGCCAGCGCGGTCTCGGACTCGGCTTTATCGACAGCGGTGTAGGCCGCCGCGTTGACGATGACGTCGGGTTTGACCTGACGGATCGTTGCGCGCAAAGCGTCGAGGTCGGACAGATCGCCGCACAAACCATCGACAACATGGCGGTCCAGGGCGATTAACTCGCCAAGCGGTGCGAGGGAGCGTTGCAGCTCCCAGCCGACCTGGCCGTTTTTTCCCAGCAGGAGGATCTTCATGCCTTGTTCGAACGATCTGCGTAGTTTTGATCGATCCACTGCTGATAGCTGCCGCTCTTCACGTGAGCGACCCATTCAGTGTTGTTGAGGTACCACTCGACCGTTTTGCGGATGCCGGTTTCGAAGGTTTCTTCCGGCGTCCAACCCAGTTCACGCTGGATTTTGCTGGCGTCGATTGCGTAACGCTGGTCGTGACCCGGGCGATCCTGAACGTAGGTGATCAGGCTGGCATGTGGGCAGTGAGCGGAATCAGGGCGCAGTTCGTCGAGCAGTGCGCACAGGGTATGCACCACTTCGATGTTTTGCTTTTCGTTATGGCCACCGATGTTGTACGTCTCGCCGATCACGCCGTCGGTCACGACTTTGTAGAGTGCGCGGGCGTGGTCTTCGACGTACAGCCAATCGCGGACCTGGTTGCCTTTGCCGTAGACCGGCAGCGGCTTGCCTTCCAGTGCATTGAGGATGATCAGCGGGATCAACTTCTCAGGGAAGTGGCACGGGCCGTAGTTGTTCGAGCAGTTGGTGACCAGGGTCGGCAAGCCGTAAGTACGGCTCCAGGCGCGAACCAGGTGATCGGAACTGGCCTTGCTGGCGGAGTAAGGCGAGCTTGGCTGATACGGTGTGGTTTCGGTGAAGAGGTCTTCCGGACCTTCGAGGTCTCCGTACACTTCGTCAGTCGAAATATGGTGGAAACGGAAGTTGGCTTTACGCGCATCATCCAGCGCCGCCCAATAGTGGCGTGCAGCCTCCAGCAGCGTGTAAGTGCCGATGATGTTGGTCTGGATGAATTCAGACGGGCCGGAGATCGAGCGGTCGACATGGGATTCTGCGGCCAGGTGCATGATCGCATCCGGTTGATGTTCACGCAGGACACGGTCGACCTGATCGCGGTCGCAGATGTCGACGCGCTCGAACACGTAACGTGAGTTCTGGCTAACTTCGGCCAATGACTCAAGGTTGCCGGCGTAAGTCAGCTTATCGACATTAACGACCGAGTCGTTAGTGTTGGAGATGATATGGCGAATGACTGCCGAGCCGATAAATCCGGCGCCGCCGGTTACTAGAATTTTCACGCGAAACCATACCCTTGAGTTACTGACAGGGCCGCCAACCGAGCACTGTCTAATCCATGAATGCAGAAGCCATCAAGCTTGCCGAGGCTTCTGACAGAGTCAGTCTGAACCGATGTGGGAATGTGCCACTATCGGACAAGCGCAGCATTTTACAGCTTAATGACGGTTTTACTAATGGATATAGACAAGCTGTGGCTAAAGTTTAGTGCGCCTTGCGCGCCATGTCGTAATCAGACAAGGCGCTTGCGGGCTACCCTGGACGCACGTCCCAGAAACCAGCCAAGAATCGGCCCGATCACCATCCCAATCAACAGCGCCACAACGATGAACAACGATACCGGTAGTTGCGGCCCCGCCCAACCCAGGAATAGCAGGGAAACCGACTGCTGATTCTCGAGAACGAACGCCAGGATTGCCAAAACCAGCAACAGGACGAATACGGCGAGCAGTACACGCTTGAGGTTACGCATGAGCGATTCCTTGAATAACGGAGACGGTCAAAGCCCTTCCTCCTCGTCCTCGTTCACACGATCGCGCAATTCTTTGCCTGGCTTGAAATGCGGCACGAACTTGCCGTCGAGGCTGACGGACTGACCGGTTTTTGGATTGCGACCTACGCGCGGTGCGCGGTAGTGCAAGGAGAAGCTGCCAAACCCACGGATCTCGATGCGATCACCGGTGGCCAGGCATTGGGACATTTGTTCGAGCATGGTCTTGATGGCCAGCTCCACATCCTTGGATGAGAGCAGCCCTTGATGGGTGACAATTCGTTCGATCAACTCCGACTTCGTCATATTTTTCCCTTCTTTTTCAAGCAGCTAGATCAGCGCTTCAAAGGTTTTAGCACGCCCGGATCAATTTGAACAGCCCGGGTTTTGACATATCTTTACCCACACAGAGATGCTCGATTTCAGATCACTGGAACGCTGATCATGCCCTTTCGGACTCACCTGCAGATAACCAGCATGGTGCGCGTCAGATAGCCCGCAGGATTGAAGCCAAAGGGATATTCATCCTCGTCCTTGGCATCATCGGACCTGACGACAACTTTGTAGCCCGCCGCCTTGCACTCCTTGTCCGCTCGCTTGCGACATTTCTCCCATCCCGACCCCAACCCCGAACAATCGATCTCGATGCCACTGACCCCACGCACCGCGCGAGTCTTGGCATTAGTGGTACACCCGGCCAATGCCAGTACCGCTATGACGACAATGAGCTTGTTCATTCACTTCCTTAGGCCGGACACGCCGCCCGACGGTCGTTCGCTTCACGCTAAAGACTAGCTGCAAATAAACGATTGATCCTGTTAAAGAAAGAGACAACTGGTCGGGAGGATTGGTTTCACGCCAAACAATTACAGCGCTGCGGAACCATTAAAATCACCAAATCGCAGGCACAAAAAAGGGCGACCGAAGTCGCCCTTTTTCTATGGTCTGACAGAACTTAGTTCTGTTTTTCCATTTGTGCACGCAACAGGTCGCCCAGAGTGGTAGGACCAGGAGCAGCGGTGTCCGAAGCTGGCTTGTCGCGCAGGCTTTGGATAGCTTCTTTCTCTTCAGCATCGTCTTTCGACTTGATGGAGAGCTGGATTACGCGGCTCTTGCGGTCAACGCTGATGATCTTGGCTTCTACTTCCTGGCCTTCTTTCAGAACGTTGCGCGCGTCTTCAACGCGGTCACGGCTGATTTCGGAGGCTTTCAGAGTCGCTTCGATATCGTCGGCCAGAGTGATGATGGCGCCTTTAGCGTCAACTTCTTTCACGATGCCTTTAACGATGGCGCCTTTGTCGTTCTCTTGAACGTACTCGGAGAACGGATCGCTTTCCAGTTGCTTGATACCCAGGGAGATACGCTCGCGCTCTGGGTCAACCGACAGGATAACGGTGTCCAGCTCGTCGCCCTTCTTGAAGCGGCGAACGGCTTCTTCGCCCACTTCGTTCCAGGAGATGTCGGACAGGTGAACCAGGCCGTCGATGCCGCCGTCCAGACCAATGAAGATACCGAAATCGGTGATCGACTTGATGGTGCCGGAGATTTTATCGCCCTTGTTGAACTGGCCAGAGAAATCTTCCCATGGGTTAGATTTGCACTGCTTGATGCCGAGGGAGATACGACGACGCTCTTCGTCGATGTCCAGAACCATAACTTCCACTTCGTCGCCGACTTGTACGACTTTCGAAGGGTGGATGTTCTTGTTGGTCCAGTCCATTTCGGAAACGTGTACCAGGCCTTCAACGCCTTCTTCCAGCTCAGCGAAGCAGCCGTAGTCGGTCAGGTTGGTTACACGAGCGGTAACGCGAGTGCTTTCTGGGTAACGGGCTTTGATAGCAACCCATGGATCTTCGCCCAGCTGCTTGAGGCCCAGGGAAACACGATTGCGCTCGCGATCGTACTTCAGAACCTTGACATCGATCTCGTCGCCAACGTTGACGATTTCGGAAGGATGCTTGATACGCTTCCAAGCCATGTCGGTAATGTGCAGCAGGCCATCGACGCCACCCAGATCGACGAATGCGCCGTAATCGGTGAGGTTTTTGACGATACCTTTGACTTGTTGGCCTTCCTGCAGGGATTCCAGCAGAGCTTCACGCTCAGCGGAGTTCTCGGCTTCGAGGACGCTACGACGGGAAACGACAACGTTGTTGCGCTTCTGGTCAAGCTTGATGACCTTGAATTCCAGCTCTTTGCCTTCCAGGTGCGTGGTGTCGCGCACTGGACGAACGTCAACCAGAGAACCTGGCAGGAACGCACGGATGCCGTTAACGTCGACAGTGAAGCCGCCTTTAACCTTACCGTTGATAACGCCCTTGACCACTTCTTCGGCTGCGAAGGCTGCTTCCAGAACAATCCAGCATTCAGCGCGCTTGGCTTTTTCACGGGACAGCTTGGTTTCACCAAAGCCGTCTTCAACCGAGTCCAGAGCAACGTGAACTTCGTCACCGACGTTGATAGTCAGTTCGCCAGCATCGTTGTAGAACTGCTCAAGCGGGATGAGTGCTTCAGACTTCAGGCCAGCGTGAACGGTTACCCAGCGAGCTTGGTAATCGATATCAACGATAACACCGGTGATGATGGAGCCTGCCTGAAGGTTCAGGGTTTTTAGGCTTTCTTCAAAGAGTTCCGCAAAGCTTTCGCTCATTTTAATTCCTGTTGAATAAGGGCGAAGGATACGCCCATCTCCACGTCCCAGACGACGTGGGTTATGTTCATTAGAAGAAACACCGCAAGACTATGACTGGTCCCCTACGGCGTTTCTGGGTCACCCGGCGATATCGCGAATGGCGATCTCGCTCATGATGCGTTCCAGCACCTGATCGATGGATAATTCCGTGGAATCCAGCTGTATGGCGTCAGCCGCCGGTTTGAGCGGGGCTACCGCTCGCTGGGTGTCACGCTCGTCGCGAACACGTATCTCATCTAGCAGACTCGACAGACTAACACCATCGACTTTGCCCTTCAACTGCAAGTATCGACGGCGCGCACGCTCCTCGGCACTGGCGGTGAGGAATATCTTCAGCGGTGCATCGGGGAAAACCACCGTGCCCATGTCGCGCCCATCGGCCACCAGACCCGGAGCCTCCTGAAACGCGCGCTGGCGCTGCAGCAGCGCATCACGCACCGCCGGCAGCGCAGCGACCTGGGAAGCCCAGGCGCCCACTTGTTCGTTGCGCAGATCATCAGTGACATCGTCACCTTCTAAAATGATCCGCTGCGGATGACCTTCGGTCGCACCGACGAACTGCACGTCCAGATGAGCGGCCAACAGCTTCAGCGACTCTTCATTGGTCAGATCGACGCCATGGTTACGCGCGGCGAATGCCAGCAGACGGTACAGCGCACCGGAATCCAGCAGGCACCAGCCCAGGCGTTTGGCCAGAATCCCGGCAATAGTGCCTTTGCCCGAACCGCTAGGCCCGTCGATGGTGATGACCGGTGGCCTGATAATCACGACTGAGCCTCTTGTGCAACACGGATACCGACCTGCGCGCACAGCGCGAGAAAGTTCGGGAACGACGTGGCGACGTTGGCGCAATCATGGATGCGGATCGGCGCGGTGGCGCGCAGCGAAGCCACGCTGAAGGCCATGGCAATGCGGTGATCGCCGTGACCGTGCACTTCGCCGCCGCCGATCGGGCCGCCGTCGATGATGATGCCGTCCGGGGTCGGTTCACATTTGACACCCAGCGCCAGCAAGCCATCCGCCATGACCTGAATCCGGTCCGACTCTTTTACCCGCAGCTCTTCGGCGCCACGCAGGATGGTGCGCCCTTCGGCACAGGCGGCGGCGACGAACAGCACCGGGAATTCGTCGATGGCCAGCGGAACCAGCGCTTCGGGAATCTCGATACCTTTAAGTTTAGCTGCACGTACGCGCAGGTCCGCTACCGGTTCGCCGCCGACTTCACGCTGGTTTTCCAGGGTAATGTCCGCGCCCATCAGCCGCAGAATATCGATCACACCGGTACGGGTCGGGTTGATGCCGACGTGCTCGAGCACCAGCTCCGAACCTTCGGCAATCGATGCGGCCACCAGGAAGAACGCCGACGACGAGATGTCGCCCGGCACTTCAATGTGGGTTGCGGTCAGCTTGTGGCCGGACTCGACCGACGCGGTCGCACCGTTAACGCTGACCGGATAGCCGAAGCCCCGCAGCATGCGCTCGGTGTGGTCGCGAGTTGGCGCCGGCTCGGTGACGGTGGTTTTGCCTTCGGCGTACAAACCCGCCAGCAGCAGGCAGGATTTAACCTGAGCACTGGCCATCGGCATGGTGTAAGTCAGGCCTTTGAGCGTGTTGCCGCCGCGAATGATCATCGGTGGACGACCTTCAGCCGCGGTCTCGATCACAGCGCCCATTTCACGCAGCGGATTGGCCACGCGGTTCATCGGACGCTTGGACAGCGAGGCGTCACCGGTCAGGGTGCTGTCGAAGGTCTGCGCAGCCAACAGGCCAGACAGCAGACGCATCGACGTGCCGGAGTTGCCCAGGTAGATCGGGCCCGGCGCAGGTTTCAAGCCATGCAGGCCGACGCCGTGAATGGTCACGCGACCGTGGTGCGGACCTTCGATCACGACGCCCATGTCGCGAAAGGCTTGCAAGGTTGCCAGGGCGTCTTCGCCCTCGAGGAAACCTTCCACTTCGGTCACGCCGTCAGCCAGGGAGCCGAGCATGATCGAACGGTGGGAAATCGATTTGTCGCCCGGTACTCGAATCCGCCCAGTCAGGCGGCCACCAGGTTGTGCCAGGAAAATCAGGTCGTTGGAGTTCATAGCGTCCACATAAGCCCGGCGGGCCAGGATTTTACTGAAATGTTCGCGGGCAACCCGGGCGCGAGTAAACACGCCCAACAATTGGTGCCCATCCCCTGCATCGACCGCGTCGCGCAAGGCGTCGAGGTCGCTGCGAAATGTATCGAGTGTGCGCAGGACAGCTTCGCGGTTGGCGAGGAAGATGTCGTGCCACATGACCGGGTCGCTACCCGCAATTCTTGTGAAATCGCGGAAACCGCCGGCAGCGTAACGGAAGATCTCAAGGTTTTCATTGCGCTTGGCCAACGAATCGACCAAACCGAACGCCAACAAGTGCGGCAAATGGCTGGTCGCCGCCAACACCTCGTCATGACGCTCGACCTGCATGTGCTCGACATCGGCGCCCAATTCGCGCCACAACCGGTCGACCAGTGCCAGGGCTGCCGGATCTGTCTGATCCAGCGGTGTCAGAATCACTTTATGGCGACGGAACAGCGCTGAGTTAGAGGCTTCCACCCCGCTCTGCTCGGAACCGGCAATCGGATGCCCCGGCACGAAGCGCGCCGGCATGCCGCCAAACGCCTCGGTTGCCGCCCGCACCACATTGCCTTTGGCGCTGCCGACGTCGGTCAGGATCGCTTGCCCCAGGTCCATGCGGGCCAATTGGCCGAGCATTTTTTCCATGGCGAGGATCGGCACGGCCAGTTGAATCACGTCGGCGCCCTGGCATGCCGCAATCAGGTTTTCTTCGCAGCGATCTACCACACCCAACTCAACCGCCAGTTTGCGCGACTGCGGATCGAGATCGACCCCGACCACTTCGCGGCACAGGCCGCTTTCACGCAAACCCTTGGCAAACGAACCGCCGATCAACCCCAGACCCACCACCACCAGGCGACCGATCATAGGTTCAGCAGATGGCAATGCAGTGACATCAACCACGGGCCAGAACCTTGGTCAGCGCGTCGAGGAAGCGGTTGTTTTCCGCCGGCAAACCGATGGTGATGCGCAGATGGTTCGGCATGCCGTAATTGGCCACCGGACGCACGATCACGCCTTCGCGCAGCAAACCCTGGAAGACCGGTGCCGCAACACGGCCCAGATCGACGCAGATGAAGTTGCCCTTGGACGCAATCCAGCTCAACCCCAGTTCACGGAAACCCGCTTCCAGTTGCTGCATGCCGGATTCGTTCAGGCCACGGCTTTCAGCCAGGTACTCGGTGTCTTGCAGCGCAGCGCACGCAGCGGCCAGGGCCAGGCTGTTGACGTTGAACGGCTGACGCACGCGGTTCAGCACATCCGCAACCACCGCCGTGGACAAACCATAGCCGACCCGCAATGCCGCCAGGCCATAGGCCTTGGAGAATGTGCGCGAAACCAGCAGGTTCGGGTAGGCCGCCAGGTAATCCAGGCCATCTGGCAAGTCGCTGCCTTCGGCGTATTCGATGTAGGCCTCGTCCAGCACCACCAGCACGTGCTGCGGTACGTCCTGCAGGAATTCGTCCAGCGCTTCGGCGCTGAACCAGGTGCCGGTCGGGTTGTTCGGGTTGGCGATGAACACCACACGGGTATCGGCATCGATCGCGGCCAGCATAGCCGACAGATCATGGCCCCAGTCTTTGGCCGGGACCACTTTGGCCTGGGCGCCAACGGCTTGGGTGACGATCGGATAGACCGCAAACGCGTGCTCGCTGAACACCGCATTCAGGCCCGGCGCCAGATAGGCACGGGCGACCAGTTCCAGAATGTCGTTGGAACCGTTGCCCAGCGTCACCTGATCGAGTTCGACGCGGCACTGATCAGCCAGCAGGGTCTTGAGCGCAAAACCGTTGCCGTCCGGATAACGGGTCAGCTCGGCCAATGCTTCACGAATCGCCGCCAGCGCCTTGGGACTGGCGCCCAACGGGTTTTCGTTGCTGGCCAGTTTGACGATGCGGGCCGGATCGATGTTCAGCTCGCGCGCCAGTTCATCCACGGGTTTGCCTGGAACGTAAGGCGAAAGTTGTTGCACGCCCGGCTGTGCCAGAGCGAGGAAGTCACCACTCATTTGCTACCGCCCTTAGAGAACTGCTTTCGGGTAGGAACCCAGCACTTTGAGTGCTACTGCTTCCTGACTGATCTTTTCCAACACACCTTTGACCAGTGGGTCGCGGTGGTGGCCGACGAAGTCGATGAAGAACACGTAGGTCCATTTACCGCTGCGCGAAGGACGCGTCTCGATTCGCGTCAGGTCGATGCCGTTGTCGTGGAACGGCACCAGCAACTCGTGAAGCGCGCCAGGCTTGTTGCTCATGGAGACGATGATCGATGTCTTGTCGTCGCCGGTCGGCGGCACTTCCTGGCTGCCGATCATCAGGAATCGCGTGGAGTTGTCCGGGCGATCCTCGATTTTCTCGGCCAGACGGGTCAGCCCGTACAAGCCTGCCGCCATGTCGCCGGCAATCGCCGCCGAGTTCCACTCACCTTTGACCCGCTTGGCCGCTTCGGCGTTGCTGGACACCGCCACGCGCTCGACATTCGGGTAATGGGCGTCCAGCCACTTGCGGCATTGGGCCAGGGATTGAGCGTGGGAATAGATGCGGCTGATGCTGTCGGTCTTGGTGTTTTCACCGACCAACAGGTGGTGGTGAATCCGCAACTCGACTTCGCCACAGATCACCATGTCGTGTTCAAGGAAGCTGTCGAGGGTGTGGTTGACCGCGCCCTCGGTGGAGTTTTCCACCGGGACCACGCCAAAATTCACCGCACCGGCCGCCACTTCACGGAACACTTCGTCAATCGCCGCCATCGGCTTGCTGATCACGGCGTGACCGAAGTGCTTCATGGCGGCGGCTTGGGTGAAGGTGCCTTCAGGGCCGAGGTAAGCCACTTTCAGCGGCTGCTCGAGGGCCAGGCACGAGGACATGATTTCGCGGAACAGACGCGCCATCTCTTCGTTGCCCAGCGGCCCCTGATTGCGCTCCATGACGCGTTTGAGCACCTGAGCTTCACGCTCAGGACGATAGAACACCGGCACTTCGCCTTCGACCAGTGAGGCCATCTTTACTCGCGCAACTTCCTGGGCGCAGCGTGCGCGCTCACTGATCAGCTCCAGGACTTTCTCGTCCAGGGAATCAATGCGCAGGCGCAGTGCGTTGAGTTCTTGCTCAGACATTAGCCGTGTTCCTTCTCGAACTCTGCCATGTACGAAATCAGTGCGTTGACCGCAACGATGTCGACGGCGTTATAGAGGGAGGCACGCATGCCCCCCACGGAACGGTGACCCTTGAGGTTCAACAGGCCACGCTCTTCGGCACCGACCAGGAATGGCTTGTCGAGACGGTCGTCAGCCAGGCGGAACGGTACGTTCATCCACGAGCGATCCGGCGTGTTGATCGGGTTGCTGTACAAGCCGCTGGCGTCGATGAAGCCGTACAGCGTGCGCTGTTTCACTTCGTTGAGCTTGCCGATGACTTCAACACCACCCTGCTCTTTCAGCCACTCGAATACCAGACCCGAGAGGTACCAGGCCAGGGTTGGCGGGGTGTTGTACATCGAGCCGTTGTCGGCCGCGACCTTGTAGTTGAGCATGGTCGGGCACAGGGAACGGGCGCGACCCAGCAGGTCTTCGCGAACGATGTTGACGACCACGCCGCTGGGGCCGATGTTTTTCTGCGCGCCGGCGTAGATCATGCCGAAGCGCGACACATCGATAGGACGCGAGAGAATGTCGGAAGACATGTCGGCCACCAGCGGGACGTCACCGGTTTCCGGGACCCAGTTGAATTCCAGGCCGCCGATGGTTTCGTTCGGCGCGTAGTGAACGTAGGCCGCGTCTTTGGACAGGGTCCATTCGTTCTGACCGGGAATAGCGAAATAGTCGTACGGCTTGGCGGTAGCGGCAACGTTGACGTTACCGTAGCGCGAAGCTTCTTCGATGGCTTTCTGCGACCAGATACCGGTGTCGATATAGTCGGCGGTGCCGCTTTCCGGCAACAGGTTCAGAGGAATCTGAGCAAATTGTTGGCTGGCGCCACCTTGCAGAAACAGCACTTTATAGTTCGAGGGGATGTGCAGCAGATCACGCAGATCCTGCTCGGCCTTGGTGGCGATGGACACGAACTCATCGCTGCGATGGCTCATTTCCATGACCGACAGGCCCTTGCCGTGCCAATCAAGGAGTTCACCCTGGGCGCGCCGCAGGACAGCTTCGGGAAGTGCCGCAGGACCGGCACAGAAGTTATAGGCTCTCTTGCTCACATCCAATCTCGCTCTGATTTGGTGGTATCACGCAATAAATCTGTAGGCGCTGTCGAGCAGAGCGAGGCTGCGATCGTTTAGAGCTGAACACAAGCAAGGGCCAGATCAAGAGATCGCAGCCTCGCTTCGCTCGACAGCGCCTACATTAAAAACAATCCCACAGGCCAAACAACAAGGGGGCGAATTCTCATCCGCCCCCTGTCTGTCCGCTTACTCCTGCGGTTCTNCAATCCCACAGGCCAAACAACAAGGGGGCGAATTCTCATCCGCCCCCTGTCTGTCCGCTTACTCCTGCGGTTCTTCGTCAGCAGCGGCGTCGAGTTGCTGCTCTTCAACAACGTCGTCGATCACGACTTCACCGTCGAACACCGCACCCTCTTCACCTTCTTCCAGCTCTTCGCCTTCGACTTCCGACGGTTCCTGAACGCGCTCCAGACCTACCAGCGTTTCATCGCTGGCCAGTTTGATCAGGGTCACGCCCTGGGTGTTACGACCCAGGCTGGAGACTTCGCCAACACGCGTACGCACCAAGGTGCCCTGGTCGGAAATCAGCATGATTTCCTCACCGTCGAGTACCTGGACTGCACCGACCAGACGGCCGTTACGGTCGTTGCTGACCATGGCGATAACGCCCTGACCGCCACGTTTGTACTCAGGGAACTCGGTGATCGCCGTACGCTTGCCATAACCACGGGCCGAAGCCGTCAGGATCTGGCTGCCTTCTTCCGGGATCAGCATGGAAATCAGCTTCTGGCCTTCCGGCAGACGCATGCCGCGGACACCGCGAGCGGTACGGCCCATGGCGCGAACGTCGGTTTCCTTGAAGCGAGTGACCTTGCCGCCGTCGGAGAACAGCATGACTTCGCGGCTGCCATCGGTAATGGAAGCAGAAATCAGCACGTCACCTTCGTCCAGCTCCAGCGCGATCAGACCGACGCTGCGTTGACGGCTGAAGGATTCCAGCGGGGTTTTCTTCACGGTGCCTTTGGCAGTGGCCATGAAGATGAAGTGACCTTCGGTGTATTCGTCGACCGGCAGCATGGTGGTGATGTATTCATCACTGTCCAGCGGCAGCAGGTTGACCAGCGGACGACCACGGGCAGCGCGGGACGCTTCCGGGATTTCGTAGGTTTTCAGCCAGTACACTTTGCCTTTGCTGGAGAACAGCAGCAGCGTGGTGTGGCTGTTGGCGACCAGCAGGTGAGCGATGTAGTCCTCATCCTTGACGCCGGTAGCCGATTTGCCTTTACCGCCACGACGCTGAGCCTGGTACGCAGCCAATGGCTGGGTCTTGGCGTAGCCACCGTGGGAAATAGTCACGACGCGCTCTTCTTCCGGGATCATGTCACCCAGGGTCAGGTCGAGACGGGCATCGAGAATCTCGGTGCGGCGCACATCGCCATATTCGGCGCGGATCACTTGCAGCTCTTCGCGGATCACTTCCATCAGGCGCGTGGCGCTGCTGAGGATGCGGATCAGCTCGCCGATCTGGTTGAGGATCTCTTGATACTCGGCCAGCAGCTTTTCGTGTTCCAGACCGGTCAGACGGTGCAGACGCAGTTCCAGAATCGCTTGCGCCTGTTCCGGCGACAGGAAGTACTTGCCTTCGCGCAGGCCGTATTGTGGGTCCAGGGTCTCTGGACGGCACGAATCGGCACCGGCACGTTCAACCATCGCCACCACGGCGGAAGATTCCCACGCCGTCTTGATCAGCGCTTCCTTGGCTTCCGACGGCGTTGGCGAGGCTTTGATCAGGGCGATAACCGGGTCGATGTTCGACAGGGCAACCGCTTGACCTTCCAGAATGTGGCCACGTTCGCGGGCTTTACGCAGCTCGAACACGGTACGGCGGGTAACGACTTCGCGACGGTGACGAACGAAGGCTTCCAGCAGGTCCTTGAGGTTCAGGATGCGTGGACGGCCGTCGATCAGCGCGACGATGTTGATGCCGAACACCGCTTGCAGCTGGGTCTGGGCGTAGAGGTTGTTGAGGATCACCTCAGGCACTTCGCCGCGACGCAGTTCGATCACGACGCGCATACCGTCCTTGTCGGACTCGTCGCGCAGCTCGGTGATGCCTTCGAGCTTCTTCTCTTTTACCAGCTCGGCGATCTTCTCGATCAGACGGGCCTTGTTCAACTGGTAAGGAAGTTCGGTGATGACGATCTGCTGACGGCCACCGACCTTGTCGATGTCTTCGATCATCGAGCGGGCGCGCATGTAAATGCGGCCGCGACCGGTGCGGTAGGCTTCGATGATGCCGGCGCGACCGTTGATGATGGCGGCGGTCGGGAAGTCCGGACCCGGGATGTATTGCATCAGCTCATCGATGGTCAACTCAGGGTTGTCGATGAGCGCCAGGCAACCGTCGATGACTTCACCGAGGTTGTGCGGCGGAATGTTGGTCGCCATGCCCACGGCGATACCGCTGGAGCCGTTGACCAACAGGTTGGGAATACGGGTCGGCATGACCGCCGGGATCATTTCGGTGCCGTCGTAGTTCGGCACCCAGTCCACGGTTTCTTTGTGCAGGTCAGCCAGCAGCTCGTGCGCCAGCTTGGTCATGCGCACTTCGGTGTATCGCATGGCGGCGGCGTTATCGCCGTCCACGGAACCGAAGTTGCCTTGACCGTCTACCAGCAGGTAGCGCAGCGAGAATGGCTGCGCCATCCGAACGATGGTGTCGTACACCGCAGTATCACCGTGAGGGTGATACTTACCGATCACGTCACCGACAACACGGGCAGATTTCTTGTACGGCTTGTTGAAGTCGTTGCCCAGCTCGCTCATTGCGAACAGCACACGCCGGTGCACGGGCTTCAAGCCATCGCGCGCATCCGGCAGTGCCCGCCCGACAATTACGCTCATCGCGTAGTCGAGGTAGGACTGCTTCAGCTCGTCTTCGATATTGACCGGGAGGATTTCTTTGGCCAGTTCGCCCATGAGAAGCCTGATTCCTTTTTCTGGTGAAACTTCGTCACGTCCATATGGGCCGAACGAAGCTCGCCGCTGCAGGCTGAGTGCCATGCACCGACTTACGACAAATCAACGAGTTATGCCATGGATCTGCGCAGTAAAGGCAGCCACATCGGGCTACCTTGGAAACCGCCGAATGTTATCACAAGAGCCGTCACGCACCTATCCCCCTGATGCGCATGGAGCATAGTTAGTTGAGCGGTGACAGGCTTGAAGGGGACGAGAGGGGCTTAGAGAGTTGCCGAATACAGAATCCAGGCTGATTTGTTGACGTTGCGGGCCCTGGCGCGAGCAAATTCACTCCCGGGCTCGCCCGCGATAGCGATTTATCAGGCCCCGAAGGACATCAATGCAGCCGCTTGCGGCACATCAACTGCGCCATTTTCGCGGCGTCCGGGCGCTCGACGATGCCTTTTTCGGTGACGATGGCATCGATCAGGTCAGCCGGGGTCACGTCGAACACCGGGTTGAACGTATCGACATCCGCCCCGACCCGCTGGCCGCCGACTTCCAGCAACTCGCGACCGTCGCGCTGTTCAATCGGAATGTCATCACCGCTGGCCAGGTTCATGTCGATGGTCGAACTCGGCGCCACCACCATGAAGCGCACGCCGTGGTGCATGGCGTTCACCGCCAACTGATAGGTGCCGATTTTGTTGGCCACATCGCCATTGGCGGTGATCCGGTCAGCGCCGACGATTACCCAGGTGATGCCCTTGGTCTTCATGATGTGGGCAGCGGCGGCGTCGGCATTGACCGTGACAGGAATGCCTTCGTTGACCAACTCCCATGCGGTCAGCCGCGAACCTTGCAGCCATGGACGGGTTTCGTCGGCGTAAACGCGTTCGATCATGCCTTCAATGAACGCGCCACGAATGACGCCAAGCGCCGTACCAAAGCCGCCGGTGGCCAGTGCGCCGGTGTTGCAGTGGGTCAGAATCGCCTGAGCGTTGCCCTGGTGCTTGCGGATCAGGTCCACACCCAGTTGCGCCATGGTCAGGTTGGCTTCGCGATCACTTTCGTGAATGGCGATAGCCTCCGCCTCCAGCACCGCCAGCGGATCAGCGTGATGCTTCACACGCTCAAGCCGGTCGCGCATGCGGCCCAGGGCCCAGAACAGATTGACCGCGGTCGGACGGGAATCGGCCAGCAGCGCGAAATCCTCTTCCAGCGCCGCCTGCCAGTCACCGCCTTCGGCAAACCGCGCGCGGGCCGCCAGCACCACACCATAGGCGGCACTGATGCCAATCGCCGGCGCGCCGCGTACCACCATCGAGCGAATGGCCTCGGCCACGCCCACGGCGCTGGTGTAGGCGATCCAGGTTTCCTCGAACGGCAAAATTCGCTGATCCAGCAGGTAAAGGGCGCCATCACGCCAATCGATGGCCTTTACCTTCTCCGCAGCCAACAGTCGATCGCGCATCCCTCACCCCGCACTCATGAACAAAAGCCGTCGATTATAGCGATCCCCCTGCGAAGACGCTCGGGTATACTTCGCCATCCTTTACAAAAGCTCTGGAACCGACTCTCGATGCCGAACCCTGCCGCTGCGCTCGACCTGCTATTGCTGCCGACCTGGCTGGTACCCGTCGAACCCGCTGGCGTTGTCCTCAAAGAGCATGCCCTGGGCATCCGCGACGGACGCATCGTATTCATTGGCCCACGTTCGGCTGCGCTGAAGCTTGAGGCGAGCGAAGTCCGCGAATTGCCGGACATGTTGCTCTGCCCCGGTTTGATCAATGCCCATGGGCATGCGGCGATGACGCTGTTCCGTGGTCTGGCCGATGATCTGCCCCTGATGACCTGGCTGGAAAACCACATCTGGCCGGCTGAAGCCAAGTGGGTCGATGAAGCGTTCGTACGTGACGGCACCGACCTTGCGATCGCCGAGCAGATCAAAGGTGGCATCACCTGTTTCTCTGACATGTATTTCTTCCCCAAGGTTGCCAGCGAGCGCGTACATAACAGTGGCATTCGCGCGCAAATCGCGATTCCGATCCTCGACTTCCCCATTCCGGGCGCCAGCACGGCGGATGAAGCCATTCGTCAGGGCGTCGAATTATTCGGCGATCTCAAGCACCACGCGCGCATCAACGTCACCTTTGGCCCCCATGCCCCTTACACCGTGGGCGACGAAAACCTGGAGAAAATCCGGGTGATCGCCGAAGAACTGGACGCCTCGATCCATATGCACGTGCATGAAACGGCTTATGAAGTGCAGCAGTCCGTCGAGCAGCGTGGCGAGCGCCCATTGGCCCGCCTCGGGCGCTTGGGTTTGTTGGGACCGCGTTTCCAGGCCGTCCACATGACTCAGATCAGCGACGAGGACCTGGTGTTGCTGGTAGAAAGCAACACCCACGTGATTCATTGCCCGGAGTCGAACCTGAAGCTGGCCAGCGGTTTCTGCCCGGTGGAGCGTTTGTGGCAGGCGGGCGTTAATGTGGCGGTCGGCACCGATGGCGCGGCCAGCAACAATGACCTGGACCTGCTCGGCGAAACCCGCACCGCCGCGTTGCTGGCCAAAGCCGTCGCCGGCTCGGCCACCGCGCTGGACGCCCATCGCGCCCTGCGCATGGCCACGCTCAACGGTGCCCGTGCGCTGGGGATAGAAGCTGACGTTGGCTCGCTCGAAGTCGGCAAAGCGGCAGACATCGTGGCGTTCGACCTCTCCGGCCTGGCGCAGCAACCGATCTACGACCCGGTTTCGCAGCTTATATATGCCACCGGCCGTGACTGCGTGAAACACCTTTGGGTCGCCGGCAAGCAACTGCTCGACGACCGCCGCCTGACTCGCCTGGATGAAGAACAACTCTGCGCCACGGCCAAGGCCTGGGGCCAGCGCATCAGCGGCCACACCGAATCGTAAGCCCCCCGGACCCACCACCGGGGCAACAGGATTTTTCAAGTTTTAGAGGACTTAACCATGAGCAACGTCGACTACGCCGAAATCGCCAAATTCGAAGCCCTGGCCCATCGCTGGTGGGACCGCGAAAGCGAGTTCAAACCGCTGCACGACATCAACCCGCTACGGGTCAACTGGATTGACGAGCGGGTCAACCTGGCCGGCAAGAAAGTCCTCGACGTCGGTTGCGGCGGCGGCATTCTCAGCGAAGCCATGGCCCAGCGTGGCGCTACCGTCATGGGCATCGACATGGGCGAAGCGCCGCTGGCCGTCGCGCAATTGCATCAACTGGAATCCGGCGTGACCGTCGAATACCGCCAGATCACCGCCGAAGCCCTGGCAGAAGAAATGCCCGAGCAGTTCGACGTGGTCACTTGCCTGGAAATGCTCGAGCACGTGCCGGACCCCTCCTCGGTGATCCGCGCTTGCTTTCGCATGGTCAAGCCCGGCGGCCAGGTATTTTTCTCCACCATCAACCGCAACCCGAAGGCGTACCTGTTCGCCATCGTCGGCGCGGAATACATCATGAAGCTGTTGCCGCGCGGCACCCACGACTTCAAGAAATTCATCCGCCCTTCGGAGCTGGGTGCCTGGAGCCGCATGGCCGGCCTGACCGTCAAGGACATCATCGGCCTGACCTACAACCCGCTGACCAAGCACTACAAACTGGCCAGCGACGTGGACGTCAACTACATGATCCAGACCCTGCGGGAGGAGTAAGTCGATGCGAATCAGAGCTGTTCTTTTTGACATGGACGGCACCCTGCTCGACACCGCACCGGACTTCATTGCGATCTGTCAGGCGATGCGCACCGATCGCGGCTTGCCGCCGATGAACGACAAACACATTCGCGACGAGATCTCCGGCGGCGCCAAGGCGATGGTCGCCGTGACCTTCTCCATGGACCCGGAATCACCGGGCTTCGAGGAACTGCGCTTGGAGTTTCTGGAACGCTACCTCGCCGGTTGCGCGGTTCACAGCACACTCTTCGACGGCATGGGCGAACTGCTGGCCGACATCGAAAAGGCCAACCTGATCTGGGGCGTGGTCACCAACAAGCCACTGCGGTTCGCCGAGCCGATCATGCAGCAGCTTGGCCTGGCCGAGCGCTCGGCGTTGTTGATCTGCCCGGACCATGTAAAAAACAGCAAACCGGACCCCGAGCCGTTGATCCTGGCGTGCAAGATGCTCGACCTGGACCCGGCCAGCGTGCTGTTTGTGGGTGATGACTTGCGCGACATCGAGTCCGGTCGCGATGCCGGCACCAGGACCGCCGCCGTGACCTATGGCTACATCCATCCGGACGATAACCCGCGGCATTGGGGCGCGGACGTGGTAGTCGATCATCCGCTGGAGTTGCGCAAGGTGCTGGATAGCGCTTTGTGTAGTTGCTGAGCCTGTTTCCTGATTTGTTGAGGGGTTTTTATGTTTGATTATTCCGCCCGCCCAGAATTGCTCAAGGACCGGGTCATCCTGGTCACCGGCGCTGGGCGCGGCATCGGCGCTGCCGCCGCGAAGACCTTCGCCGCGCACGGCGCCACTGTGTTGTTGCTGGGCAAGACCGAAGCCAACCTGACTCAGGTCTACGACGAAATCGAAGCCGCCGGCCATCCACAACCGGCCGTGATCCCGTTCAACCTGGAAACCGCCCTGCCCCATCAATACGATGAGCTGGCAGCGATGATCGAAACCGAATTCGGCCATCTCGACGGTGTGCTGCACAACGCCTCGATCATTGGCCCACGTACGCCGATCGAGCAGCTGTCCGGCGAAAACTTCATGCGCGTCATGCACGTCAACGTCAATGCCATGTTCATGCTCACCAGCACGCTGTTGCCGCTGCTCAAGCTGTCTCAGGACGCTTCGGTGGTGTTCACCTCCAGCAGCGTCGGCCGCAAGGGGCGCGCGTATTGGGGCGCTTACGGCGTGTCCAAGTTCGCCACCGAAGGCTTGATGCAAACCCTGGCCGACGAAGTCGACACCGTGGCACCCGTGCGCTCCAACAGCATCAACCCGGGCGCCACCCGCACCAGCATGCGCGCCCAGGCGTATCCGGGTGAAAACCCGCTGAATAACCCGACGCCCGAGGAGATCATGCCGATCTACCTCTACCTGATGGGTCCGGACAGCACCGGCATCAACGGCCAGGCGTTCAACGCTCAGTAACGCCCGCGCGTCGCTTTTGTGCCGCGACGGCTTCCCGTCGCGGCATTCAAAGTGCGTGGTAACGACCCCCATCGCAAGTCAAATAACTGCCATCGGAGCCGCCAAACGTTTTCAACAACAGTCTCAGCAGGCTGATTTACAACGCTTTTTTTCCTATTGAACCGAATGGCACGACTTTCGCTCTAAAAGTGCTTAGACACGCAGTGTGAAAGCAAACGGGCGGACGCCTGAGCCGACAGGTTACTTATTTTCGGCAAAGCGGACTAAACTTGCGCCAAACGTCCTACGGGACTGATGGACCAGTATGACGCGCAGCCCAAAGCCGCTCTCACCCAGCCTGTAAGACAGCCTTACTGCTTAAGGGCGCACGCCATAATGAAAGCAACTTCCCAGACCAACGCAATTGACTTCGATAGCGCCAAATTGCAACGCCTGGGCTTTGGTCAGCAGCCTACCCTCATCGAGAGGCCCGTCAGCCTTGCGCAACTGCGCCAGCAACTGGGCCTGCAGCTGCAAACCAGTCTTGAGCCGCAACGCATTCTCGGGCTCTTCTTCCGTGAGATTCAACGACTCGTACCGCTTGACGCTTTGACGTATGAGCACAAGTCCAGTGACTTGCGCCTGGAATTCGGTCTGCGCGGCCATCATTCCATCAGCTACAGCCTCAGCCATGAAGGCGAGCACCTGGGCGAGCTGGTATTCCGTCGCAATCAGCGCTTCAGCGAGCAGGAACAAGGCAACCTGGAGTCACTGCTGTCGGCATTGCTGTATCCGATGCGCAATGCCTTGCTCTACCGCGCCGCCACCCAAAGCGCCTTGCGCGATCCACTCACGGACACCGGCAACCGCATTGCCATGGATCAAACCCTGCAACGGGAAATCGAGATGTCGCGTCGGCATCTGCAACCCTTGTCGCTGTTGATGCTGGACATCGATCATTTCAAACGCATCAACGACAACCACGGGCACCGCGCCGGCGATGACGTGCTCAAAGCCGTTGCAGCCTCGATCAAAAACCAGTTGCGCAACGTCGACATGGTCTTTCGCTTTGGTGGTGAAGAATTCCTGATCCTGCTTTCCAACACGAGTCGTGAGGCGGCGGCCATGGTCGGCGAACGGCTACGATTTGCGGTGCAAGCAGAGGATTTTTTGGCCGATAGCCATGCGACCGAACTGACGGTCAGCCTTGGCTGCTCGACGCTACTGCCTGGCGAGTCTGCCGAGAGCCTGTTGCGACGGGCCGACAGTGCGTTGTATGTGGCCAAGCGCGAGGGACGCAATCGGTTGGCGATGGCGGGTTGAATACCCGGAGCGGGCACACTCGGTTAGCGGCCCGCAACGAAAGGAGTTAGCGCACAGCGCCGCGCAATTGCCCCACCAACCCTTGCAACCGGGCGGGTTCTGCCACTTCAACCGACACCGCGGGCCCTGCCACCAGCGTCACCCGTGACCACAACCGGCGAAACACGCCCTTTTGCGGATCACGGCTGAAGAAGCTCCCCCACAAACCCTGCAATGCCAACGGAATCACTGGCACCGGCGTCTCTTCGAGAATTCGCGTCAGCCCGCCCTTGAACTCGTTGATCTCGCCATCGGCAGTCAATTTGCCCTCAGGGAAGAGGCACACCAATTCGCCGTCCTTCAGATACTGAGCAATGCGCGTGAAGGCTTTTTCGTAGATCTGAATGTCTTCGTGACGGCCCGCGATCGGAATGGTCCCGGCCGTGCGGAAGATGAAGTTCAGCACGGGCAAGTTGTAGATCTTGTAATACATCACAAAGCGAATCGGCCGACGCACCGCGCCGCCAATCAGCAAGGCGTCGACGAAGGACACGTGATTGCACACCAGCAACGCCGCGCCTTCATCGGGAATCAGCTGCAGATTGCGATGCTCCACGCGGTACATGGAATGGCTGAGCAGCCAGATCATGAAGCGCATGCTGAACTCGGGGACGATGCTGAAGATGTAGGCGTTGACGCCGATATTCAGCAGCGACACCACCAGGAACAGCTGCGGGATCGACAGTTTGACCATGCTCAGCAGGACGATCGAGACAATCGCCGAGACCACCATGAACAGCGCGTTGAGAATATTGTTGGCGGCAATCACCCGCGCCCGCTCGTTCTCAGCGGTACGAGACTGAATCAACGCGTACAGCGGCACGATGTAGAAACCACCGAAAACCCCAAGCCCGAGAATGTCGATCAACACCAGCCAGGCGTGGCCAAACCCCAGGACTTCGATCCAGCCATGGCCTACAACGCTGTCCGGAATTCCACCGGAATGCCACCACAGCAGCAAACCAAACACGGTCAGACCGAAAGAGCCGAACGGCACCAGACCGATCTCGACTTTGCGACCGGACAGTTTTTCGCAAAGCATCGAACCCAGCGCGATACCGACCGAGAACACCGTAAGAATCAGCGTCACCACGGTTTCGTCGCCATGCATCCATTCTTTGGCATAGGCCGGGATCTGCGTCAGATAAATCGCCCCGACAAACCAGAACCACGAGTTGCCGACAATCGAGCGTGACACCGCAGGCGTCTGCCCCAAGCCCAGCTTCAACGTGGCCCAGGACTGGCTGAAAATGTTCCAGTTCAGACGCAGTGCCGGGGAGGCGGCCGCCGCCCGTGGAATGCTGCGGCTGGCCAGATAGCCGAGCACCGCGACACCGATGATCACGGTGGAGACGATCGGCGCGTAATGACTGGACGACATCATGATTCCGGCACCGATGGTTCCGGCGAGGATCGCCAGGAAGGTGCCCATTTCCACGAGGCCGTTGCCACCCACCAGCTCTTCGTCACGCAAGGCCTGCGGCAGGATCGAGTACTTTACCGGCCCGAACAGCGCCGAGTGAGTGCCCATGGCAAACAGCGCCACCAGCATCAGCGACAGGTGATCGAACATGAATCCGACCGCGCCGACCGCCATGATGGCGATTTCCCCGAGCTTGATCAGACGAATCAGCGCGTCCTTGGCAAACTTTTCACCGAACTGCCCGGCCAGTGCCGAGAACAGAAAAAACGGCAGGATGAACAGCAGCGCACACAGGTTGACCCAGATTGAGCGATCCCCTTCGATGGCCAGCTTGTACAAGATTGCGAGGATCAGCGACTGCTTGAAGATGTTGTCGTTAAACGCCCCGAGCGACTGCGTGACGAAAAACGGCAGGAAACGCCGGGTGCGAAGCAAGGTGAACTGTGAGGGGTGACTCATCTTCCATGTGTCCCTGATGTTGGGTAGAGAGTGGCGTGGATGCCGTTATTGGAATATCTAACGACGATCCAGGCCACACATTACCTAAACTTTGCAGGTTATTTATTTAATCCTGCAATGCACGGCGAGACAAACAACTCACCCCGCCAGGCGCCCTGCACTGTCCGTTTGGCGACGATCAGCCACATCATCGCCAGCAACACCACCAGCACGCAGCCGAAGGCACTGAAAAATGTCAGGTTCAAGGTGCTGGCCAGTTTCAACGTTGCCAGGGAATAGACGCCCAACGGGAAGGTGAAACCCCACCACCCGAGATTGAACGGAATACCGGCACGCAAGTAACGCGCAGTGATGAGCACTGCAATCAGCATCCACCAAAGACCAAAGCCCCACAGTGTGATTCCCGCCACCAACCCCAGCCCTGCGGCGATTTCACCGATGCCCGGCAGACCGTTGGCCGCGAAGATCGCCGGCGCGTCGGCGCCCAGCAGCAACATGCCCAGCGCTCCGGTGCCGATCGGGCCCAGCGCGAGCCAGCTGGAGGCGGCCATGTTTTCGTGGGGCAATTTATGCAGTGCCATGCGCAGCAACAGAATGGTCAGAATGCTGAACGCCACGGGCAAGGAAAATGCCCAAAGCACGTAGCTGGTCACCAGGACCACCAGTTGCGAATGGGCATCGGCCAGGTGCGGCGCCAGCAGACCACCGCTGGCGGCCGCCACTTCTGCCGCCACCACCGGCAACAGCCAGACGGCGGTCATCTGGTCGATGCTGTGCTCCTGACGGGTGAACATCAGGTAGGGAATCAGCACGCCGCACGCCACGGACATCGCCACGTCCAGCCACCACAGCACCTCGGCGACAGGAATCACGCCCTCGCCCCAACGCGGCAGACCGAACACCAGGAAACCATTAATGATGGTCGCCAGGCCCATGGGGATGGTGCCAAAAAACATCGAGACCGTGGAGTGACCGAAAATCCGCCGTGCCTCATCGAAAAACAGCGCCCAGCGCGCCGCATACATCACCGTGAATAAAACGAACAGCACAATATTGAACAGCCAAAGGGCTTCGGCAATCGCGTGAAAACCGCCGTTTGCGCCAGGCAACTGCGCCAGCGCCAACGCCAGCACACCAGTGCCCATGGTGGCGGCGAACCAGTTCGGGGTGAACTGGCGGATGACTTCACGCGGGTGCTGCAAATGACTGAAGGGTTTGAAACCGGCTGGGGCAGTCTTGGGGCATGTCATGGTGAACTCCTGTCCTCTGTGGAGGTAGAGTTCATGGTAGGCCCGAATCGAATATCGATATAACGGGTAATATCTCTAACTGTTATCTGTTTTGCAGATATACCGTCAAGCGCCAGAGGTATAGCGCTTGCATCACCAACAGTGAGAACAGCACCCAATAGGTCAACCGCAACGGCAGTGGCCATCCACGTAGCGCACTGATCAACCAGGCGACACTGTCTGCGTTGACGATTAGACGCTGAACGGGACATGGACACTCTCCACAAAAGCTAATTTTCTGCTTTACGACGTGTGTTACCGGTCAGGGCTTAAAGCAAATTCTTTGTGTTAAGGTCCGGTGCATGGCTATTAAAGAAGGTTTACGCCCGGGCGGCCGCAGCGCCCGGGTGCAAGAGTCGGTTCACTCGGCGGTGCGCGAACTCCTCGAAGAGCAGGACCGCGCCACCGTGACCGTCCCGCAAATCGCGACGCGCGCTGGCGTCACGCCGTCGACCATCTACCGGCGCTGGGGTGATTTGTCGGTGTTGTTGGCGGATGTCGCCCTCGCCCGCATGCACCCCGACAGCGCGCCGGCCAATACTGGCAGCCTGCACGGTGACGTGCGCGCCTGGGCAGAGCAGTATCTGGATGAGATGAGTTCCGAGCCCGGCCGCAACATGCTGCGCGACGTGCAATGCAGCACCACACCCGCCCTTTGCGCGACGATCATTGGCGGGCAGTTACAGACGATTCTCGATCGTTACCCCGATCAGCCGACGCCGAACGTTGATCGGCTGATCAACATGGTGGCGGCGCCGACAGTGTTTCGCATCCTGTTTTGTGCGGCGCCGCTGGAGGTTGAGCAATTGCATCGGTTGATCGAGATTGCACTCCGTCAGTGAGGCCTGCGCAAACCCCCAGGATCCAACTGACAAACACCCTGCGACACCCCGCCGCGCCGCGACCTTGGTCGACACTGACTAACCCCCGGCATCGTGCGAGACTGTCTGTCCGGGCGGGAGTCCCGGGTGTCTTTTGTCTGGAGTTCCCATGTCGCTGTCCAGCGGGCTGATCGCCGCCGTCGCCCTGGCCTATATGGCCATCATGTTCGCCATCGCCTTCTACGGCGACCGCCGCAGCACGCCGTTGCCGCCGCGAGTGCGCGCGTGGGTGTACAGCCTGTCGCTGGCCGTCTATTGCTCCAGCTGGACCTTCTTTGGCGCGGTAGGCCAGGCCGCCGAACAACTCTGGTCTTTCCTGCCGATCTACCTCGGGCCGATCTTGCTGCTGGTGTGCGCGCCGTGGGTCCTGCAAAAAATGGTGATGATCAGCAAGCAGGAGAACATCACCTCCATTGCCGACTTCATCGCCGCGCGGTATGGCAAATCCCAGTCGCTGGCGGTGGTGGTGGCGCTGATCTGCCTGGTCGGCGTATTGCCCTACATCGCGCTGCAACTCAAGGGCATCGTGCTCGGGGTGAACTTGCTGATCGGCGCCGGTGCCGACGCCATGGGCACGCGCGCCCAGGACACGGCGCTGATCGTGTCGCTGGTGCTGGCGCTGTTCACCATCGTCTTCGGTACCCGCAACCTCGACGCCACGGAACACCACCGCGGCATGGTGCTGGCGATTGCGTTCGAATCGCTGGTCAAGCTGTTTGCCTTTCTCGCGGTCGGCGCGTTCGTGACCTACGGCCTGTACGACGGTTTCGAGGACCTGTTCGACCAGGCGATGCTCGCCCCGCGCCTGGAAGAGTACTGGAAGGAAACCATCAACTGGCCGTCGATGGTGGTGCAGACCGGCGTGGCAATGATGGCAATCATCTGCCTGCCCCGGCAGTTCCACGTGACCGTGGTGGAAAACATCGACCCTCAGGATTTGCGCCTGGCCAAATGGGTGTTTCCCGCCTATCTGGCGCTGGCGGCGCTGTTTGTCGTTCCTATCGCCCTCGCCGGTCAGATGCTGCTGCCGAGCTCGGTGCTGCCGGACTCCTTTGTCATCAGCCTGCCGCTGGCCCAAGCCCATCCTGCCCTGGCGATGCTGGCGTTTATCGGTGGCGCCTCGGCAGCGACCGGCATGGTGATTGTCGCCAGCGTGGCGTTGTCGACCATGGTCTCCAACGACATGCTGTTGCCCTGGTTGCTGCGGCGCAATAACGCCGAGCGACCGTTCGAAGTGTTCCGCCAATGGATGCTCTCGGTGCGCCGAGTGAGCATCGTGGTGATTCTGCTGCTGGCCTACGTCAGTTATCGCCTGCTCGGCTCGACGGCGAGCCTGGCGACCATCGGCCAGATCGCCTTCGCCGCCGTGACCCAACTGGCTCCGGCCATGCTCGGCGCGCTGTACTGGAAACAGGCCAATCGTCGCGGTGTGTTCGCGGGTCTCGCCGCCGGAACGTTCCTGTGGTTTTACACCTTGATCCTGCCAATTGCCGCCCACAGCCTCGGCTTGTCGTTGAGCAGTTTCCCGGGCCTGGCCTGGTTACACAGCAACCCGTGGCACCTGCCGATCAGCCCGCTGACCCAAGGCGTGGTGCTGTCCCTTGCGGGCAACTTAACGCTGTTCGCCTGGGTGTCGGTGCTGTCGCGCACGAGGGTTTCGGAACATTGGCAGGCGGGTCGCTTCATCGGCCAGGAAATCAGCGCCCGCCCCAGCGCCCGTTCGATGCTGTCGGTGCAGATCGACGATTTGTTGCAACTGGCCGCACGCTTCGTCGGCGAAGAACGCGCCCGTCAGAGTTTTATCCGCTTCGCCTACCGTCAGGGCAAAGGCTTCAACCCGAACCAGAACGCCGATGGTGAATGGATCGCCCATACCGAACGTTTGCTGGCCGGTGTGCTCGGTGCTTCTTCGACCCGGGCGGTGGTAAAAGCCGCCATCGAAGGCAGAGAAATGCAACTCGAGGACGTCGTCCGAATCGCCGACGAAGCCTCGGAAGTGCTGCAATTCAACCGCGCGCTGCTGCAAGGCGCGATCGAGAACATCACCCAAGGCATCAGTGTGGTCGACCAGTCGCTGAAACTGGTGGCCTGGAACCGGCGCTATCTGGAACTGTTCAACTACCCGGACGGACTGATCAGGCTTGGCCGCCCGATTGCCGACATCATTCGCTACAACGCCGAGCGCGGCCTGTGCGGCCCCGGCGAAGCCGAAGTGCACGTCGCCCGCCGCCTGCACTGGATGCGACAGGGCCGCGCCCATACGTCTGAAAGGCTGTTCCCAAATGGCCGTGTGATCGAGCTGATCGGCAACCCGATGCCGGGCGGCGGCTTTGTCATGAGTTTCACCGACATCACCGCGTTCCGCGAAGCTGAGCAGGCGCTGACCGAAGCCAACGAGGGCCTGGAGCGACGGGTCACCGAGCGGACCCACGAACTGTCGCAACTCAACGTCGCCCTGACCGAAGCCAAAGGCACCGCAGAGTCGGCCAACCAGTCGAAAACCCGCTTCTTGGCGGCGGTCAGCCACGACTTGATGCAACCGTTGAACGCTGCACGACTGTTCTCCGCCGCCCTTTCCCACCAAGACGACGGCCTTTGCGGTGAGACGCAGAAACTGGTCCATCATCTGGACACTTCACTGCGCTCGGCCGAAGACCTGATCAGCGACCTGCTGGACATTTCCCGCCTGGAAAACGGCAAGATTAACCCTGATTCCAAACCGTTCGTACTCAATGAGATGTTCGACGTCCTGGGTGCCGAGTTCAAGGCGCTGGCCCGCGACCAAGGGCTGAAATTCCGCGTCAGGGGCAGTACGTTGCGCGTCGACAGCGACATCAAACTGTTGCGACGAATCCTGCAGAATTTCCTGACCAATGCCTTCCGCTACGCCAAAGGGCCGGTGCTGCTGGGGGTTCGCCGACGCAAGGGCGAGCTGTGCCTGGAAGTCTGGGACCGTGGCCCGGGTATTCCCCTGGATAAACAACAGGTCATTTTCGAAGAGTTCAAACGCCTCGACAGCCACCAGACGCGCGCTGAAAAAGGCCTTGGGTTGGGCCTGGCGATCGCCGACGGGTTGTGTCGCGTGCTGGGGCATACCTTGCGCGTACGCTCCTGGCCGGGGCGCGGCAGTGTATTCAGCGTCAGTGTGCCGTTGGCTCGGGCGCAAATCGCGACGCCCACCCAGGCTGCCGAACTCAACGGCAGGTTACTGAGCGGCGCGCAGGTACTGTGCATCGACAACGAAGACAGCATCCTGATCGGCATGAACAGCTTGCTCACGCGCTGGGGGTGTCAGGTCTGGACGGCCCGCAATCGCGACGAATGCGCGGCGCTGCTCAGTGACGGGATGCGACCTCAATTGGCGCTGGTGGATTACCACCTGGACAATGGAGAGACAGGGACCGAATTGATGGCATGGCTGCGAACCCGATTGGGTGAGCCAGTGCCAGGGGTAGTGATCAGCGCCGATGGGCGACCGGAGATGGTGGCCCAGGTGCATGCGGCGGGGCTGGATTATTTGCCTAAACCGGTGAAGCCGGCGGCGTTGCGGGCGTTGTTGAGTCGGTATTTGCCGCTGTAGCGTTTGTTTCCTGCGCTATTTGGATTTTATTCCGGCAATTCGGCCAACCCATCCACATCCGTCATCGCCCGTTCCAGCAAGTCTGCCGGCAGGCTCTTGCTCGCGCGTGCGCCAAGCAACTTGAGCTGCTCGCTGCGGCTGACCAGATTACCCCGGCCTTCTGTCAGCTTATTGCGCGCAGAGCTGTAGGCTTTATCCAGTTGTTGTAAGCGATTGCCGACTTCATCCAGGTCCTGGATGAACAACACGAACTTGTCGTACAGCCACCCGGCCCGCTCGGCGATTTCACGGGCGTTCTGGCTCTGGCGTTCCTGCTTCCACAGGCTGTCGATGACGCGCAGGGTGGCCAGCAGAGTGGTCGGGCTGACGATCACGATGTTGCGGTCGAAGGCCTCTTGGAACAGCGTCGGCTCAGCCTGCAATGCGGCGGAAAACGCCGCTTCGATCGGCACGAAAAGCAGGACGAAATCCAGGCTGTGCAAGCCGTCGAGACGCTTGTAATCCTTGCCGGCCAGCCCCTTGACGTGAGTGCGCAAGGACAGCACGTGCTGCTTGATGGCGATCTGGCCGATGGCATCGTCTTCGGCCACGACGTATTGCTGATAGGCCGTGAGGCTGACCTTGGAGTCGACTACCACCTGCTTGTCGCCCGGCAGGTAAATGATCACATCCGGCTGGAAACGCTCACCGTCCGGCCCCTTGAGGTTGACCTGGGTCTGGTACTCGCGCCCCTTCTCCAGCCCCGCGTGTTCAAGCACCCGCTCAAGAATCAGCTCACCCCAGTTGCCTTGGGTTTTCTGGCCTTTCAAGGCGCGGGTCAGGTTGGTGGCTTCGTCGCTCAGGCGCAGGTTCAGCTGCTGCAGCCGCTCCAGTTCCTTGGCCAGGGAAAAACGTTCGCGGGCTTCAGCCTGATAGCTTTCCTCGACACGTTTTTCGAAGGACTGGATGCGTTCTTTCAACGGATCGAGCAACTGACCAAGGCGCTGCTGACTGGTTTCGGCAAAGCGCTGCTCGCGCTCGTCGAAAATCTTGCCCGCCAGCTCCGCGAACTGCGCTCGCAGCTCGTCTCGCGAGCCCTGGAGGTCGTTGAGGCGCTGCTGATGGCTTTCTTGCTGCTCGCGCAGCTCCGCGTTGAGCGAAGCGGCCTGGGCGTCCAGACGGCGCAACTCAGCCTCTTTGCCGGCGCGTTCCAGATTCCAGGCGTGAGCGGCGTCGCGTGCGTCGTCACGTTCGATCTGCATCAGTTCGACTTCGCGGCGTACTGCGGCCAGGTCTGCTTGTTTGGCGGCGTTGGCCTGGCCCAGATCACCTATTTCATCGCGACAGGCTTCGAGTTGGGCGCTCAATCCATCCTGAGCCAGATGAGCCGTGGCCAGCCGCTCTTCCAGCAGCGCAACCTCTGACTGCGTGGCGCTCGCTCGCCGCTGAAATTGCCAGGCCAGTACCAGTAACGGCAGCGCAGCACCCGCCAGACCGAGCAATGCGCTGGTCACGTCCATAGCCATAGCCACTCCTGCCAATGAAATAAAGCTTGAAGGTTAACCAAGGCGTCAGGTCTTGGACAGCTCAGTCTTCGATCAGCCCAAGTTCTTGCTGGGCGCGCCGATCCCCTGCCCGCGCGGCCGAACGCAGAAGGTCCTGACCGATACGGCGATCCCGGGCATTCCCGCATTCACGGCACATTAGCTGACCGAGGCGGCTTTGCGCGGCCACGACCCCTTCACGGGCTGGCTGCTTGAGCAAACGTCCGGCGAAGTGTTTGACGTTGGGGTTTTCGCCCAGACGCGGGCTGTCCAGCAGCCACTCGGCCACACGCATCGAAAAGCGCTTGGGCGGGGTAATACTGGGAGGTGTGGAGGTTGCGGAGACTGATACTGAGCGAAACTTCATAAAGCACTGTGGGGCAGATCGGAAGGCGCGCCACTCTACTCTTTTTTTCTTACAGGTAAAGCCTAAAAAAAACCCGGCACGCCCGTCCTAGAGCAAGCGCTCGGGACAATCCACAGAAGCTGTGGATAACTCAGTGGACAACCGCCTTTGAACGCTCGCAAAGCCCTATGGAATGGGGCTCGCAGTCAAACTGACGATTTTTTCACCAGTAAAAAAAAGCGATGTTTTTCATTGACTTAAATTTTGCTTACAGGCACCCACTGCGTGTGAAGGGAAGATGACAGCGACGTGACACCCTTCGCGACTTATGTGCAAAAGTACGTTCACGGCAGTTATAACGATCGGCTTTTTCGGCGCATTTTTTACCAGAACCGTGGCAAACCCATGGCCCAGGCTGGTTCTGGCCCGCTGAACCTTGACTACCAATGGTCGGAATTTTTGCCATTAGCGGGCACGTCTGCGGGTCACGGCTTTTTCCGAACGCCCATCCGGACGCTGAATGAGGCCCTTCAGAAAACTTTTTTGCTAACACACTTCCTTTCGGCAATTCAATCCGTTAGTATCCGCAGCGTTAGTACCAAGCTGAAAGTCAATTCTGGTCGAACAAATCCCCCCGGTCAGCCTTCCTCAAGGAAGCCTCAACCGACAAAGCGGGATCGACCACCTCGATGGTTTCCAGGTAAACCTTGCGACAACACAGCCTTTGAATCGAAAGCAAAGGGTGTTGCGAAGCTCACTTACTCTGACCGAACCAACCTGCAAATTGATCAGGATCTTCACCCAGGGCCCAGAACCTTTGCCCTTGATGTGTTGCCTGCCCTCCTAAGTACCTACCTGCCAGCCCAAGCGCGCCAATTTATCAGCGCTTCAAACTGGCTGCTTTGTTCCAGTCGGGTTCTTCGTTCGACCAATGGTGGTCGTCGTCACTGGAACGTTTTAATTTTGCACGGTTCTTATCCGTGTCGCTTGTAGGAACACCCAATGACTATGTCTACTCAAATCCACACCCAGGATGCAATTCGCACCCTAACCAATGCTTTTGCACCAATGAACTGCCTGATCATGGCTGCTCGCAAAGGCTGTTTCAGCTTCACTCTGGTCAACGAACACGGCATCGCTCGTCACAGCGAACGCCTGTACCCCGACCAGTACTCCAGCGCTGAGCCGCTGCAGGCCGTGATCGAGCGTACCCGTCAGGCACTGGTTGCCTGATACGCCAGAAAGACTGAAAACCTCAAAAGCCTCGCTCAAAAAGCGGGGCTTTTTATTGCCAGAAATTTCTGATTTCGTGGCTGCCGCCTAAGCACAAACCGATATAACGGTTATAACTCGCAGCCGGAAATATTTTAAAAACAGTCCTTTACGTCGCGAATATGACACTACACTTCAACTCAAGCGGCTTGATCCGCTTTCGGCGAGCCTGAGTCGATTCACCTGCTGCCAACGCTCCCTTCAGGTTTCGCCGTCCACTTCATGTTTCGAGGGCGTTATGGGTATCGCTGCCAGCGAACTGTGCCGTTATGTGATCCGTCCGACATTGATTTACCTCGGACGCCATAGCGCAACTGCCGAATCCCTGTTGCTGGGCATCGCCGCCAGCCAGTCAGCCCTTGGCACTGCACTGCATGACCGCCGTGGACACGGCCTGTACCGAATCGCCGAACCCCGCCACCAGGCACTTTGGGACCATTACCTTGCACTTGACCCGGAACGCGCAAGCCTGGTTCGCGGCCTGGCCAGCCAACATGCTTTCCTGAGTGGTCCGCACCTCGAATTAACCGTCAACCTGCGCTACGCCACCGCCATCGCCTGGTTGCTGGTAGAAGAACAGAACACCCCCCTCCCCGAAGCAGACGACCTACTGGGAATGGCCCGCATCTGGCGCCAGACCTTCCAGCCTCAAGGACGCCTGAGAGACTTCACCTGCGCTTGGCAAACCTGTGTTTCACCGCTGAATCAGGTCGCCTGTTGATCTGCTATTTCCACAAAATCGTGCAATTGCTGCGATTTTGGTCGGATTGTCCTACAAAACCGCTCTAAATCAAGCCATCCAGCCTATAGCGCCGGGACGAAAATGTTGGTAATTTCCGCTTCGGTGATCACCAGGAGTTCTAATAATGAAAAAAGTAATGCTCAAAACCACCTTTAGCCTCGCCGTTACCTTGGCATCCACCCAGATCTTCGCAAGTGGCTTTGCCATCAACGAACAAAGCATCAGCGGGATGGGTACAGGTTTTGCCGGGCGATCTTCAGCTGCCGACGACGCTAGCACCATTTTTGGCAACCCTGCCGGCATGTCGCGCCTCAAGCGCGAACAAGTCACCGGCGGCGCTGCATTCCTTGACGCACACACCGATATCAGTGACGCCAGTTCCCGTCCGAACGGTGGCTCCAACGACGGCGACATGGTTCCGTTCATTGCCGTGCCGATGGGCTACTACGTCAAGCCAATCGATGAGCACTGGGCATTTGGTATTGGCGTATACGCACCGTTCGGCCTGGTCACCGATTACGAAAACGGTTTTGCCGGCCGTTATTTCGGCAGCAAGAGCGAAGTAAAAATCGTGACCCTGCAGCCAACCGTCAGCTACGCCTTCAACGACAAGGTGTCGATCGGTTTCGGTCCGACCATCAACCGCATTGACGGCACCCTGGAATCGAATCTGTCGCTGAACCCGCGCGCAGCGGACGGCAAGGTCAAGATCAAGGGTGACGACACCGCGCTGGGTTACAACATCGGCATCCTGGTTCAAGCCACCGACAGCACGCGCGTCGGCCTGACCTACCACTCGAAAGTGAAGTACAAGCTCGAGGGTGACACCAAGGTCAACTACGGCGTGCTCGCGGCGCTGGGCCAGAACCCGAACCAGAAGTTCGACGCGTCGCTGGACATCACCACGCCTGAGTCGGTCGACTTCTCGGTTACGCACCAGCTGGACGACCAGTGGACCCTCTATGCAGGTAGCACCTGGACGCGCTGGAGCCGCCTGAAAGAGATCTCCGTCGAGAACGAAGGCGTGCCTGCAGCGCTGGCCGCACGCGGGCTCGGCACCATCACTGAAGAACAGAACTGGCATGACACCTGGGCTCACGCCATCGGCGCTTCGTACCAGTTGAACAAACAATGGGTCCTGCGTACCGGCCTGTCCGTTGACCAGGCACCGACCAATAACGAAAACCGTTCCCCACGCATCCCGACTGGCGATCGCAAGATTTTCAGTCTGGGCGCTGGCTGGAGCCCGACCGACGACCTGACCATCGACGTGGCGTACTCGTACCTGCGCGAAGAGTCGGTCAAGGTCAACAACAGCAACGGCCGTCAGACCTACAACGCCAAGTATCAAAACTGGGCAAACGGTTTCGGTGTTGGCGCGACCTACCGCTTCTGATGATTCACGGCGAGCTTGAACCACTCGCCGCCTGAATTGAAAAAGCCCCGCTCTCTTGTACAGAGGCGGGGCTTTTTAATGGACGTCGATCAGGGTTGCGAGGCCAGTGCTTTCTCCACCGCCTCGATGAACTCGGGGTCGTCAGGCTTGGTCAGGCTGGAGAAATTGGCGATCACCTTGCCCTTGCGATCGACCACGTACTTGTAGAAGTTCCACTTCGGTGCGGTGCTCTGCTTGGCGATGATCTTGAACAAGTGCGTCGCGTCATTACCGCGAACTTTCTGCGATTCAGTCATGGTGAACGTCACGCCATAGTTCACGTAGCAGACCTTGGCAGTCTCTTCGCCATCTTTGGACTCTTGCTTGAAGTCATTGGACGGAACACCGATCACCTCCAGCCCCTGATCCTTGTAACGCTGATTCAGCGCCTCAAGGCTTTTGAACTGCGGGGCGAAACCACAGAAGCTCGCGGTATTGACCACCACCAGCGGTTTGCCGGCGAAGCGCTGGCACAGGTCGATGGATTCCTTGGCCCGCAGCTTCGGCAAAGAGCCTTGCAAAAGGTCCGGGCATTCGGCTGCTTGAGCCAATCCACTCAACGCTACCAGTAACGCGGGAACTGCGAGCCAACGCATCAGCATGTCGGTGCATCCTTAGAAATCGTCAAAACCAACGTTACTCGCCCTCACATCCTGCTAGCAAGCACCCATGCCCAATTCCATCAACGCCAGCCCGCCCTGATGCCAGCCCCACCACGACAGGGCCAGCAGCAAGGCGCAGACAGCGACGACAGCGATCCGCGGCCAGAGACTGTTCATATCGCACTCATCTGTGTTTGCAGGCGCGCCACCGGCTGCTCACGCACCGGCCAGTTCAGGGCAGCGGCCATCACGCTCAGAAGAATCGCTACCTGCCAGATCAAGTCATAGCTCCCGGTTCGGTCATACACCACCCCGCCCAACCAGCCGCCGAGGAACGCTCCGAGCTGGTGAAACAGGAAAACAATCCCACCGAGCATGGACAGATTTCGCACGCCGAACAAGGTCGCGACGGTACCGTTGGTCAAGGGCACCGTCGACAGCCACAGGAAGCCCATCGCCATACCAAACAGGTACGCGGTGGTGGTCGTGACGGGCGCCCACAGGAACAACCCGATCACCACGGCCCGCAGCAGATACAGGCCAGTGAGCAAGCGCGGCTTGGACATCCGCCCGCCGAGCCAGCCCGCCGTGTAGGTACCGAAGATATTGAACAGCCCGATCAACGCCAGCACCGTCGTGCCGACGTTCGCCGGGAGGTGCTGATCTACCAGATAAGCCGGCAAATGCACGCCGATGAACACCACCTGGAAACCGCAGACAAAAAAGCCGAACGCCAGCAGCCAGAATCCTGAATGGGAACAGGCCTCGTGCAGGGCTTCGGAGAGTGTTTGCTCATGGCCGAACACCGGTAGCGGTTTGTCCTTGAGCATGCTCACCAGCGGCACGATCAGCGCCACCAGCAGACCCAACACCAACAATGCCGCTGACCAACCCAGCCAACCAATCAACCCCAGCGTGCCGGGCAACATGGCGAACTGGCCGAAAGAACCGGCAGCACTGGCAATGCCCATGCCCATGCTGCGTTGCTCCGGCGGCACGGCGCGGCCGACCACGCCGAGGATCACCGAGAAGGAGGTGCCGGACAGACCGATGCCGATCAACAGGCCGGCACTCAGGGACAAGGTCACGGCGGAATCCGACAGGCCCATGAACACCAGACCCACGGCATAAAGGACACCGCCGACCAGCACCACTTTCGCGGCGCCAAAGCGGTCGGCCAGCGCGCCGGTGAATGGCTGCGCCAAGCCCCAGATCAGGTTCTGCAGGGCAATGGCGAAGGCAAATGTCTCACGCCCCCAGCCGAACTCGGTACTCATCGGTGCCAGAAACAGCCCGAAGCCGTGTCTTATGCCCAAGGACAACGCGAGAATCAGCGCACTCCCCAACAAAATCCAACCGCTGGTACGCCACATCGATGTCATTCTTATTCTCCGGTAGCGGGTATATACCCGCTTAAGATCGGAAAAACCGGCGTCATGCCAGTTCGTCCAGCAGTCGCAGCAAGGTTTCGCGTTTCTCGGCACCCAGACGGTCGATCAACCGCTGTTGTGCCGCTTCCCAGGCTGGCAAGGCCGCTGTCAGGCGTTCAACACCGGCCTCGGTGAGCATGACGATGCGATTGCGCATGTCTTCGCCCTCGACCAACATCAGCAGGCCTTCGCCTTCCAGCACCCGCAGATTGCGCCCCAAGGTACTGCGATCCAGCCCCATGGCCTCGGCCAAAGTGGAAATACTCGGTTTATCCAGACGCTGCAGATTACACAGCAGAGAATACTGGGCGACATTGATCCCGAAGCCGTCGAGAGCGCCGTCGTAATGCCTGCTGACGCCACGGGCGGCACGACGCAGGTTGATGCATAAACATTGGGAGTCGAGCATGGTGCGTGTATATACCCGTGGTTGTGTTAAATCAAGTTACATCTGTGGAAAGCTCAGCAGATCGCCAATCCCACCAGCACCGCGACCTCAAGGATTTCCAGCAACGCCCCCGCCGTATCGCCCGTCGTGCCGCCCAATCGGCGCAGCATCACGTGCCGCAGCCAGGCAAACACCAGTGCCGCCAGCACGATGGCCAACACGCCGCCCAGGCCGGCAATCAAAACACAGGCCAACGCACTGACCGCCAACACCTGCTTTCCCGCCTGACGTGGCAGATGATCGGCCAGCGCTTGCCCCAAGCCACCGGCACGCACATAAGGCGTGGTCAGGAACACGCCCAGCAGCGCGCTGCGCCCGATCAACGGAACAATAATCAGGACAACCGCGTGTTGCTGCTCGATCAATGCCAGTAATGCGGCGAATTTGAGCAGCAACACCAGCACCAGCGTCACGACCGCCATCGGCCCGCTGCGCGGGTCCTTCATGATCGTCAACGTGCGCTCGCGATCACCGAACCCTCCGAGCCACGCATCGGCGCTGTCGGCCAGGCCGTCCAGGTGCAATGCACCGCTGAGCATGACCCAAACCGTCAGCAACAGCGCGGCGTGAAGCAACAATGGCGTGCCAAGCAACAGCCAGTTGAACGCCCACAAAATCGCGCCAAACAGCAGGCCGACCAGCGGATAAAACAGCAGCGACCGCCCCAACGCCTGTGGCGTGGGCATGCCCGACAGACGAATCGGCAGACTGCTCAAAAATTGCAGGGCAATCCAGAACGGCAACATGGTCAGAGCGCTTCCCTTAACAACAGGCCGGATTCCACCGTCAGCGAAAACAACGCGCCATGCCCGACCTCGACGTTGAGCAACTGCTCACGAGGCAATCCCCGCGCCTGAGCCAGCAACAAGCGCATGACCCCGCCGTGGCTGATCAGCAACACCCGCTCGCCTGCGCAGGTAGCCTGCAAGCGCTCGACGGCCGCCAACACCCGCGACGAAAAATCCACCACCGGCTCACCCTGTGGCGGCGTAAACGAGTAAGGGTCGGCCCAGAACAATCCCAGCGCCTCGGCATCGGTGTCCATCAGCGCAGCGGCGCTCTGCCCTTCCCAGGCGCCAAAGTGCAGCTCTTGCAGGTCTTTATCCAACTGCACTGGCAAACCCAGTTGTGCGCCAAGCGCTTCGGCGAACCGCGCACACCGCTGCAGTGGCGAACTGATCAAACGATCCCAAGGCCCCCGCTCGACCACCGCCGCGCGCATCTGCGCCCAGCCCTTGTCAGTCAGCGCGTCGTCGAGACTGCCGCGCAAACCGCCGCCGAGCTCGGTTTCACCGTGGCGCAACAGGTCCAGGTGCAAGGTCATGCCGGACGGTCCGCCACGGCGGCCTCGGCGAAAGTCGCCATCTGCCCGTGCAGGTCGCACGCCAGACGCAGCAACGGCACGGCCAACGCCGCGCCACTGCCCTCACCCAGACGCAGGCCGAGGTCCAGCAGCGGTTCGGCGTTCAGGGTTTCCAATACATGACGATGACCGGGCTCGGCGCCGCGATGACCGAACAACAGCCACTGACGGCATTCAGGATTCAAGCGCACCGCGACCAATGCCGCGACGCTGCAAATAAAACCGTCCACCAGCACCGCGACGCCTTCCTGGGCACACGCCAGATACGCGCCGACCAGCGCCGCGACTTCGAAACCGCCGAGGTTGAACAGGGTTTGCAGTACATCGCCACGTTGAGCACTGTGCAACGCCACTGCGCGCTCGATGACCTGAGCTTTATGGCTGACACCCGCCGCGTCCAAACCCGTGCCCGGCCCAGCCAGGTGCACCACCGGGCAATCGAGCAAGGCACAGGCCAGCGCGCTGGCCGCCGTGGTGTTGCCGATGCCCATCTCGCCACCGATAAACAACTGCGCACCCGCCGCGATGGCGCGCTGCACGCTGTCGCGGCCGGCCTGCAAAGCGAGTTCACCTTGAGCCGGCGTCATCGCCGAACCTTCGACGAAATTCGCCGTGCCCGGGCCGATGTTCATGTGGCGCACACCCGGTAAATTCAACGACGGCGTCACCGTGCCGAGGTCGACGACTTCCAGGCAGGCCCCGAGTTGCCGCGCCAGCACGCTGATCGCCGCCCCGCCGCTGACGAAGTTATGCAGCATCTGCCCGGTGACTTCCTGGGGAAATGCCGACACCCCCTCCGCGACCACGCCATGGTCACCGGCAAAAATCGCGATCCACAGCTGATCCAGTCTCGGCTTGACCTGCCCCTGCAGCCCGGCCAATTGCACGGCCACCGACTCAAGCCGACCGAGGGAGCCGGCCGGTTTGGTCAGTTGCTGTTGACGGGCCTGCGCCTGCGCGACCGCTTGGGTATCGATCGGCTTGCAGGGGGTCAGCCACCAGGATTGAGTCATAACGCAGTTCCTTTCAAAGTCAGGGGCAGGCCGGCGACGGTCAGGACGACGCGTTGACAGCGCTCGGCCAACGCTTGATGCAGCCAACCGGCTTCATCGACATAGCGGCGAGTCAATTCGCCCAGCGGCACGACACCCATTCCGGTCTCGTTGCTGACAAAAATGACCTCACCCGGCAACGACGCCAGGCAGTCCAGCAGCGCATCACGTTCGACCGACAGCCGCTCGGCGTCGTCGAGCATCAGCAGGTTGGTCAGCCACAGGGTCAGGCAATCCACCAGCAGGCAACGTTCGGCGCTGGCGGTTTCGTGCAGGATGCGCGCGAGTTGCAGAGGTTCTTCGATCAACGCCCACTCGGCGGGACGACGGGCTCGGTGATGGGCCACCCGCTCGTTCATTTCACCGTCGAGGGGTTGGCTGGTGGCGATGTAAGTCACTGCCAGAGCGCTGTCGGAGGCGAGCTTTTCGGCCAGGCGGCTTTTGCCGGAACGGGCACCGCCGAGGATCAGTTGCAGCATGGTGATAAACCTTCTTCAAAACCCACAGAGATCTCGCAACAACCCGGTATCCAGATGCGTCTCCACCAGATCCGCCAGCCGCTCGATATCGCGCTCACGCAACGCGTGATAATCCACGTCCTGCACCGCCTGCAAACCTGCCCAGCGCAACAGCGCACTGCACGCCGCCGGCGATTCAAACAGCCCATGCAGATAGGTGCCGAATACCTGCCCGTCCACACTTTGCGCACCGTCGCAGCGACCGTCGTCCAGCTGCACCGCGGCGTTTTCCAACGCCGGGCCAGTGGTGACGCCAGCATGAATTTCGTAGCCGCTGACCGGCGCATCTTCGAGCGCCAGACGCCCGCGCACATTGCGCAATTGCTTCTCTTCTTCGAGCTGGGTTTGGAGCGCCAACACGCCCAGACCGGCGCTGGACCCCGGCGCGCCTTCGAGGCCCAGCGGGTCGTGTACCTGCTCGCCGAGCATTTGCAGACCGCCGCAGATACCCAGCACTTTGCCGCCATAACGCAGGTGACGACTGATCGCGGTATCCCAGCCGCTGGCCCGCAAATACGCGAGGTCGCTGCGCACGCTTTTCGAACCGGGGAGAATGATCAGGTCGGCCGGTGGAATCGCCTGGCCGGGGCCGATGAATTGCAGATCCACCTGCGGATGCAAGCGCAGGGGATCGAAATCGGTGTGGTTGCTGATGCGCGGCAGCACCGGCACCAGCACTTTCAGCACCTGGTCAACCTTGTCGGTCTGACGCTGATCGATGCCATCCTCGGCTTCCAGGTGCAGGTCCATCACGTAAGGCAGAACGCCGATCACCGGTTTGCCGGTGCGCGCTTCCAGCCAGTCAAGGCCCGGTTGCAGCAAAGCGATATCGCCGCGAAACCGGTTGATGATGAAGCCTTTGACCCGCGCTTGCTCGCTGGGCGACAGCAGTTCCAGCGTGCCCACCAGATGCGCGAAAACCCCACCGCGATTGATGTCGGCGATCAGCACCACCGGACAGTCCACGGCCTCGGCAAAGCCCATGTTGGCGATGTCACCGGCACGCAGATTGATCTCGGCCGGCGAGCCCGCGCCTTCGACCATGACCACCGGGTACGCCGCGCTCAGTCGCTTATGGGAGGCCAGCACCGCTTGCATGGCGATGGCTTTGTAGTCGTGATACGCGACGGCGTTCATCGAGGTGACCGCGCGCCCATGAATGATCACCTGGGCGCCGGTATCGCTGTTGGGCTTGAGCAACACAGGATTCATGTCGGTGTGCGGCTCAAGGTTGGCGGCCTGAGCCTGCACCGCTTGCGCACGACCGATCTCCCCACCGTCGGCGGTCACGGCACTGTTGAGCGCCATGTTCTGCGGCTTGAACGGCACGACGCTGACGCCCTGACGCGTGAGCCAGCGGCACAACGCCGTCACCAGCGTGCTTTTACCGGCGTCGGAGGTGGTGCCCTGCACCATCAACGTAGTCATTGGGTGTCCTTGGCGTAGGCTTCGAACGCTTGCGTGAGACGTGTCCAGTCGGTTTCATCGGCAGGCAAGCCGAAACGCAGGCTGCTGTTGTGCGTGAACAAGCGCAACAAAATGCCGCGTCGAGCCATGAACTCATGCAGGGCTTCGGCGCCGTCGGTGATCAGCCATTGAAACAAAGCGCAGCCACCCTGGGGTTTGAAGCCGTGCTGTTCAAGCAGCAGCGTCAAACGCTCGCTGGCTTCTTCAGCACGAACCCGTTGCCGCACATGCCCTTCGGCATCCAGCAGACAAGCCTGACCCAGCACCCGCGTCGGCCCGCTGACCGCCCACGGGCCCACTTGCTCGGCCAGCAACTTGAGCAACTTGCGCTCGGCCAGCACGAAACCCAGTCGCACACCGGCCAGGCCGAAGAACTTGCCGAAGGAACGCAACACGATCAACCCGACCTGATTGGCAAAGGGTGCCAGGCTCAGTTGGGGCGTGTTGTCCATGAACGCCTCGTCCACCACCAGCCAGCCACCGCGCTGCGCCAGCCGCGAGTGCCAGTCGAGCAGCCGACTCGGTGTCAGGCTCAGGCCGGTAGGATTGTTCGGATTGACCACCACCAGCACGTCCAGGCTGTCGAGAAAGAAGTCGACTTCCTGCTCCAGCACTTCACGCACGATGCAGCCAGTACGGCGCCACGCTTCGGCGTGTTCGGCGTAACACGGCGAGAGCACGCCGACCTTGCCGGCCCGGCGCAAACGCGGCAGTAACTGGATCGCCATTTGTGAGCCGGCCACTGGCAGCACCTGAGCGGCACCGTAATAATCACAGGCCGCCTGTTCCAGACCGTCATCGGTTTCCGGCAACCGCGCCCAGGCCCGCAACGGAATCTCCGGGACTGGAAACGGCCAGGGCGCGAGGCCGCTGGACAGGTCGAGCCAATCGGCTTGGGCGATACCGTAATCAAGCGCCGCCTTGCGTAACCGACCACCGTGTTCAAGCATAAAATTCAGCCCCCACGCAGAGGATCAGCAACCATAACCATACCCCGCGCTGGACCAATTGCCAGCCGCAGTCGATGGAGTCGGCATCCGCCGGCACGCCTTCGCCCAGTGGCGGACGCTGATGCAGTTCACCGTGATAAATCGCCGGCCCGCCCAACTCCACACCGAGCGCACCGGCACCGGCCGCCATCACTGGTCCGGCATTCGGGCTGTCCCAGGTCGGACCCTGGGTACGCCAGCATCTCAGCGCACGTCGGGTTTTGCCCAGCAGCGCGTAGGTCAATGCCACCAGGCGCGCAGGAATGTAGTTGAGGACATCGTCGATCTTTGCCGCCGCCCAACCGAAACGTTCGAAGCGCTCGTTGCGATAGCCCCACATCGCATCCAGCGTGTTACTCAAACGGTAGAGCACCACGCCAGGCGCGCCGGCCACCGCAAACCAGAACAGCGCCGCGAATACCGCGTCGCTGCCGTTCTCCAATACAGATTCGGTGGCGGCGCGGGCAACTTCGGTTTTATCCAGTTCGTGGGTCTGGCGGCTGACCAGATAACTGACCCGTTTGCGCGCCTCGTCCAGATCATCGCTGCGCAGCGCCTTGGCCACCGGCTCGACGTGTTCACCCAGGCTGCGCATGCCGAGGGCACAATAGAGCACGAGAATCTCGACGATCCAGCCGACATAGGGCGCCCAGGAAAACGCCGTAGCCAGAAGGGTCAGCGGCAACACCGCGATCACCCAGGCCGTGACGCCATGACTGCGCCACCCACGGCCACCGCCACCGTTGAAACGTTGCTCGATGCGGTCGGCAAAACGGCCGAACGCCACCAGCGGATGCCAGCGTTTGGGTTCACCCAGCAGCGCGTCCAGCGCAACCGCGGCGACACTCAACAACGCCACACTCATTGACTCACTCCCCAATAATTTTCATACAGCAGCTCACTCAGCGGTCGTGCCTGCGCCCAGCCTTCGAGTACCAGCATCGGCGCCGGATAGAATTGCTTGACCGGCCCCAGGCAAAGAACGGCCAAGGGCTTGGCGCCGGCGGGCAAACCCAGCAGGTCCGCCAGCGCTTGCGGCTCGAACAGCGAGACCCAGCCCATGCCCAACCCTTCAGCGCGGGAGGCCAGCCAGAGGTTCTGGATCGCGCAGGACAAGGACGCCATGTCCATTTCCGGCATCGTGCGACGGCCGAAGATGTGACGCTCGCGATCGTCCATCAGTGCCGCGACCAGCACCTCGGCGCAGTCGTTGATGCCTTCGACTTTGAGCTTCATGAAGTCGTCGGTGCGCTCGCCAAGCGCTTCGGCGGTGCGCAGGCGTTCTTCTTCCACCAACAACTGGATCTTGCCGCGCAGGGTTCGATCGCTGATGCGGATGAACCGCCAGGGCTGCATCAGGCCGACACTCGGTGCCTGATGCGCGGCTTCGAGCAGGCGCCGCAGTAACTCGGGCTCGACCGTGCCACCGCTGAAATGACGCATGTCGCGGCGTTCACCGATGGCTCGGTAGACCGCCGCGCGCTCCGCTTCGCTGAACGCAAGATCATCTGGGTTCATGGCTTGAACAACGCCGCCACCGCCTGGGGGTTGGAAGGGAAATAAAAGTGCACGTAGGACGCGGTCATCCGCCCTTCGCGATAAACCGCTTCTGCGCCTCGCCCACCGTTAGGGCTCAGGCCACGAGCGATGGGCTCAAGCTCGGTGCTGGTCAGCGAGTGGTGATAGGTGTGCCCGCGCAGCGAACCTTCCGGCAATTCGACCGCCTGCAACGCCAAGGCAGCCAGACGCTTTTGCATCACCGCATCACCCGCCAGCAAGCCGACCAGTTCAGCGCGAGTGCCCTCGACGTCGGTCAACGAATCAAGCAAATACAGCATGCCGCCGCACTCCGCCAACAACGGTTTGCCGGCCGCATGGTGAGCGCCGATTGCAGTCAGCATGGTGGTGTTCTGTGACAGCGCCACATGGTGCAATTCGGGATAACCGCCCGGCAGGTAAAGGCTATCTGCCGGCGGCAATTGCGTGTCGTGGATCGGCGAGAAAAACAGCAACTCGGCGCCCATGGCCCGCAGCAAATCCAGGCTTGCGCCGTAGGTGAAGGCAAACGCTTCGTCACGCGCCACGGCAATTCGAACGCCGGCCAACAGAGGCTCGACAGCGATCACATCAGGCGCGGCGAAGGCCACCGCCGGTGGCAGCGCGACCTCGCAACTGCTGGCCAGTGCGTCAGCCGCCGCATCAAGGCGCAGGTCGAGATCGTTCAACTCACTGGCCTGAACCAAGCCGAGGTGTCGACTCGGCAATTCGATTCCGGTTTCCCGGGACAAGGCGCCATACCAGCGCAAGCCTTCCGTCAGGCTGCCTTCGAGCAATTGCGCGTGCCGCAACGTGCCAACACGATTGGCCAACACGCCCGCAAACGGCAAGTCCGGCTGATAGCGCGCCAGCCCCAGGGCCAGTGCGCCAAAAGTCTGGGCCATGGCGGTGCCGTCGATCACACCGAGCACCGGCACACCAAAGTGCCGCGCCAGATCAGCGCTGGACGGCGTACCGTCAAACAGTCCCATGACGCCTTCGATGAGAATCAGATCGGCTTCGCCGGCAGCCTCCCACAACAATCGACGACTTTCCTGCTCGCCGACCATCCACATGTCCAGTTGATATACCGGCGCACCGCTGGCGCGCTCGAGAATCATCGGGTCAAGAAAGTCCGGGCCACATTTGAACACGCGCACCTTGCGCCCTTGATTGCGATGCAAGCGGGCCAGCGCGGCGGTGACGGTGGTCTTGCCCTGACCGGAAGCCGGCGCGGCAATCAATACCGCCGGGCAATGACGTGGTTGACTCACAATTCGACGCCTTTTTGCGCTTTGATCCCGGCCTGGAACGCGTGCTTGATCACGCCCATTTCGGTGACGGTGTCAGCCAGTTCGATCATCTGCGGCTTGGCGCCGCGACCGGTGACCACCACGTGCTGCATCGGCGGACGGGCCTGCAAGTCGCTGAGCACTTGATCGAGATCCAGATAACCGTGCTTGAGCGCAATGTTCAATTCATCCAGCACCACCAGGCCGATCGACGGATCACGCAGCAATTCGCGAGACACCGCCCACGCGGCTTCAGCGGCGGCGATGTCACGCTGGCGATCCTGGGTTTCCCAGGTGAAGCCCTCGCCCATCACATGAAAACGCACCTGTTCGGCAAAGCGCCGGAAGAACAGTTCTTCGCCGGTGCTGCTGCGCCCCTTGATGAATTGCACCACACCACACTGCATGCCGTGGCCCATAGACCGGGCGAGCATGCCGAAGGCCGAGCTGCTTTTGCCTTTGCCGTTGCCGGTCAGCACCAGCAGCAGGCCACATTCATTTGGGGAATTGGCGATGCGTTCGTCGATCACGGCTTTTTTGCGCAGCATGCGCGCCAGATGACGTTCGTCACGATCGGGGGTATCAGTCATGGGGGAGCTCTCCGTTGAGGCTGGATAACGGCGGGCAGGCACAAGAATAGACGGCAAGAAGCCTGGCATCGCCCACCGTGATGCCGCTGGATGGATCAGGCCGGTCTCCGGGCTCATGAGCGGCGTTGTCGCCTGACTGCGCGCCTTCCCATGTCGACACACGACACAGTGGCTCTAGGCGCAGCCTTCACTCATTTACCGTTGCGGGGGCAGCGCCGGGATCATGGCTCTTCGTCACTTGAAGGCAGTCACTCACCGGCTTCCCAGTTTCACTCTGTCGACCACGGTCACAGAGCACCTGAAGCAAGCCGCGAAGGTTAGAGGGTTGGGGATGGAGCGTCAATTGAAGACGGGCGGCCTGCGAGCGAATAACTGCCGTCGATCAATTATCTGACGTCAATCTTGTGCCACACTCCAAGCAGCGATATCAAAGAGCCACAACCTCACAACACAACAACAAGGGTGAGCCACATGCAAGGCATGATCATCAGCAATCCGAAGCTGGAATTCCTGCGCCCGGTGCTGGAACGCTGGTTTGACTGTATCGACCGCTACAACGCCGTGCGCGGCGATAACGACACGCCTTACTGGTTCGACGAAAAGGCCAACCTGAGCCTGCTTTCCTCCGCGGCCTGGATGGCGGAAATGGTCACACTGCAACAAACACCGACCCGTAAACAGGTCGAAGAAGGCGAACGCAATGGCCGCGCCGATCTGTTTATCGCGACCAGCGAAGAACGCGCTTACCTGCAGGCGACCCAGCGCTGGCCACGCGTCAACAGCCTGAACCTGTCTCAAGCCTTGCAAGACATCACCAGCGAGGCCAAACGCATCAGCTACGCCAGCGACCTGAAACTCGGCTGCCTGTTTGTCGCGCCACAAAAAGCCCAACAAAGCGCCACCCCGGAAGAACTCCAGGACATGGTCGACGACCTGCAAAAGGAACACACCTGCGCGGTGGCCTGGTATTTCCCTTATGCCTATCGCAAATTGCACAACGAAGCCGGCAACTATCACCCCGGCATTGCCGTGCTGTTCAAGGAGGCCCGCGGCTGACCGGTTGAACCATCGCGCACCTGCGCTTCTCTATTGATTAGGTCAATGCATTCAAAGGGAAGATCAGTATGCGCAACCCCCCGCTCGCTCTCGTCATCGTACTCGCCGGAGGGCTTGCGGCCTGTGGTGAATCCGCCAGGCTGCAAGTCACCGACGGCTACGGCCCGTCACCCAAGCTGCCAGAACCGAATAAAACCCTGATCCCGACGGTCAACATCGCCCCGGCGATCGGCTGGCCGGACGGCGCGAAGCCTGTCGCCGCGACAGGGACTCAGGTGGCGGCTTTTGCCGAAGGTCTCGATCACCCACGCTGGCTTTACGTATTGCCTAACGGCGACGTGCTGGTGGCCGAAACCAACGCCCCTCCCAAACCCGATGACGGCAAAGGTATTCGTGGCTGGGTCATGGGTATAGTCATGGGCCGTGCCGGCGCCGGCGTACCGAGCCCGAACCGCATCACGCTGCTGCGGGACAAGGACCACGACGGCATCGCCGAAACCCGCACGGTGTTCCTGGAAAATCTCAACTCGCCCTTTGGTATGACCCTGGTCGGCAATGACCTGTACGTCGCCGACACGGACCGCTTGCTGCGCTTCCACTATGAAAGCGGCGAGACAGCGATCACGTCACCGCCGACGAAGGTGATCGACCTGCCGGGCGGTACGCTGAATCACCACTGGACCAAAAACGTCATCGCCAGCAAGGACGGCAGCAAGCTGTATGTCACGGTGGGGTCCAACAGCAACGTGGCCGAAAATGGCATGGACAAGGAAGAAGGTCGCGCAGCGATCTGGGAAGTGGATCGCGCCACCGGCAATCATCGAATCTTCGCCTCGGGGATTCGTAATCCAAACGGCCTGGCCTGGGAACCCCGCAGCGGCGCATTGTGGACGGCGGTCAACGAGCGCGACGAAATCGGCAGCGATCTGGTACCGGACTACATCACTTCAGTGAAGGACGGCGGGTTCTACGGCTGGCCTTACAGTTATTACGGTCAGCACGTCGACATCCGCGTCGAGCCGCAAAACCCCGACCTGGTGGCCAAGGCCATTGCGCCGGACTACGCAGTCGGCGCGCATACCGCATCGTTGGGCCTGACGTTCGCTGAAGGCAACAGACTGCCGGCGCAGTTCAAGGAAGGGGCATTCATCGGCCAGCACGGCTCATGGAACCGTCAACCGCACAGCGGCTACAAAGTGATTTTCGTGCCGTTCAGCGCAGGGAAACCGGCCGGGCAGCCGATTGACGTACTCACCGGTTTCCTCGACAACGAGGAAAAGGCCATGGGCCGGCCGGTAGGCGTGGTAATTGACCAGCAGGGTGATTTGTTGGTGGCGGATGACGTGGGCAACAAGGTGTGGCGTGTGTCGACAGCTAAATAAGCGCTTAGCGCTTGCGACACAACGTCAATCCATCGCCCAACGGCAACAACGACAGGTCCACACGCGAGTCATCCTTCAAGGCGCGATTGAGCGCCTGGATGGCTCGGGTGTCGTCGCTCTCGGGATTGTCCTCAAGCACCCGGCCACTCCACAGCGTGTTATCAAACACCGCCAGACCGCCGACCCGCAGCAGACGCAATGCGTGCTCCAGATAGCATGGGTAGTTGGCTTTGTCGGCATCGATAAAAATCAGGTCGAATGGCACTTGTTGATTCATCTGAGCCAGGGTTTCCAGCGCGGGCCCCAGACGCAGATCGATCCGCCCGGCAAGCCCTGCCTCCTGCCAGTAACGCTGCGCAGTGGCGTTGTAGTCGCCGGGCATGTCACAGCAGATCAAAGAGCCGTCATCCGGCAATGCAGCCGCCATGCACAAGGCGCTGTAACCGGTAAAGGTGCCCACCTCCATCAGACGCTTGGCGCCGGTGAGCTTCACCAATAGCGCGAGGAACTGACCTTGCTCGGGCGCCACCTGCCAGCGAGCCATGGGCAGCGCCTGGGTTTCATCACGCAAACGCTTGAGCAACGGCGTTTCGCGCAGAGAAACGTCGAGCAGGTATTGATACAGGGAATCGTTGAGATTGAGTGTGCGAGCGGTCATGACAACCTCTGCCCTTTAAGGGTTGCGCGCCAAGTGCTCAGGTTGCAAGACGCGCTTGGCGCTCAGATAGGCTTTCTGCCAGTAAGCTTTGGACAAGCTGTCGAGCTTCACCGTGCCGCCTGTGGCTGGCGCATGGACGAAGCGACCTTCGCCGACGTAGATCCCGGCGTGACTGACCTGGGAACCGCCATTGGTGGCGAAGAAGATCAGGTCACCGGTTTGCAGGCCGTCCTTGCTCACGCTGGTCGCCTGCATGCCGATCAGTTCGCGCGTGGTGCGCGGCAGCGAAATGCCGGCGACATCACGGTAGACATAACCGATCAGCCCGCTGCAATCGAAACCCGAATCCGGCGTGTTGCCACCCCAGCGATACGGCGTGCCCACCAGGCCGAGCGCGCGGAACAATACGTCTTCGGCCTCAAGGGAGAATGCTTGGGAGGAACCGAAAACAATGGGCGCGCGAACCACCGGCGCAGGTGGCGGTGTACGGCTGGCGCAGGCGCTGAGCAGCGCTGCGAAGAACATGATTGCGAGGCGGGCCGACGTCGACATATGCAGAGCATCCTGATCTGGCTGCGGCTTTTTCTGCAGGGGCGCAGAAAAGAAAACCGCCGGCGCAGGGCGCAGGCGGTTTGCCATCAATAATAGATCTGGATTCTAGCTGCTACGTGGCAAACTTCAAGTAAGACTTTAAGTTAACCTTACAAATAGTCCGTTTACTTGCGAGCCGTGACGATCGTCGGGGCCGCAGCCGGTGCCATCGCCAATGCGCGCTTGGCCTCGATGAACGTTTTGCTCCAGTAGCTGTCGCCCAGGTTATCGATCCGGACACCACCGCTGCGGCGGCTGCTCGAATGGATGAACTGGTTGTCACCCAGGTAGATCCCGGCGTGACTGACACGGCCGCGGCGGCCATTGGTGGCGAAAAACAGCAAGTCGCCTGGCTCCAGCTTGCTGCGAGAAACCAGCGGAGCATCGACGTTGATCATTTCGCGGGTGGAGCGTGGCAGGTTCAGGCCGGCTTCTTCACGAAACAGGTAACCGATGAAGCCGCTGCAATCAAAGCCAGCTTCGGAGGTGCCGCCGTAACGGTAACGGGTACCGATCAGGGAGATGCCGCGTTCGAGGATGCTGTCGGCCAGAACCGGAAGCTGGTACGACTTGCCGCCGGAGAAGTCTGCCAGTTCTTTTTCGGTGGCCGCCTCTTCCTGGAAAAGAGCTTGCTGATCAAGAACGGAAGATTGGGCGGTAGCAGAATTTTTAACCTGCTGTTGTTGCTCTTGCTGGGACACTGGAGCGTGGACAGCGCAACCGAACAACAGGGTGACGAGTGCGAGAGGCACGAGGGGTGCGAAGCGATTTAGCATGGGCACGACCGTGGCTGATGGCTCAAAAGAAGCCGAGACTATGCCTACTATCAACCTCATTTGCAAATTCAATCGAACTTAATGTGACTTGCTGGTTTCGCGTTTACATCTAAGCGCTCAAGCCCGTTTTAGACGTTTGCGCAGCCTGCAACCTTGTAGGAAAGCGCACTTCTTGACGCCTGGAATATGCCGAATCACGCTCCAGGCCTTGGCCTTACCAGCCTAGCGTTTCTTTCAGGAACGGAATTGTCAGCTTGCGCTGAGCCTGAAGGGACGCCTGGTCAAGACGCTCAAGCAGCTCGAAAAGCGCACTCATGCTGCGCGTACCGCGGGTCAAAATGAAATGCCCGACTTCATCGGTCAGGTGCAGGCCGCGACGAGATGCGCGCAGTTGCAAGGCCCGCAATTTGTCTTCGTCGGAGAGCGGACGCATCTGAAAGATCAGCGCCAACGTCAGACGGGATTTGAGGTCCGCCAGCTTCACCGGCAGTTCACGCGGGGATGTCGAGGCGGCGATCAGCAGGCGTCGGCCGCTGTCACGCAGACGATTGAACAGATGGAACAGCGCCTCTTCCCAATCCGCCCGACCGGCTACCGCCTGCAAATCATCCAGGCAGACCAGTTCGTACTGTTCGAGGTTGTCGAGGATGGCGATACCACGATCAAGCAGCTCGGCCAACGGCAAATACACAGCCCGCTCCCCCAGTTGCTCGAAGCGCAGGCAGGCCGCCTGCAACAAGTGCGTACGCCCTACCCCGTCCTTGCCCCAGAGATAAATCAGGCTTTCGGTCCAGCCGGCGTCGGCTTCGCAGAGCCGCTCGACATAGCCGAGTGCAGCGGCATTGGCGCCGGGGTAGTAATTGATAAAGGTAGCGTCATCACGCAGACGCACACCTAGGGGCAGCTGAATCGGTTTCATGCTGACTGAACAGTTCCAAAGGAACCGTTAGTGGCCTCTGTGTAAAGTTTGCGAAGTTTATACCCGTGAGGCGGGTCGCACAATGCGACAGACCACAAGCAAAATCAAAGGTTTGCGTTAACACACTGGTTTTATGCCAGTTTCTTTGACGGCGCATGTGACCGCCGCACGAGGGATCCGGGTCAGCCTGGCCTGGAACCAGGCCGCCCGTTAACGGCCATCAACGAACCTTAGTGTTCAGGTTCGTCGACACCGCCATAGATGTCCGAATCTTTATATAAATCATGCATATGCCGCACCAGCACCATGATCACCGCTGCCACCGGCAGCGCCAGCAACACACCGGTAAAACCGAACAGCTCACCCCCAGCCAGAATCGCGAAGATCACCGCCACCGGGTGCAGACCGATCCGATCCCCCACCAGCAATGGCGTCAGCAGCATGCCTTCCAGCGCCTGCCCCACCATGAACACCGCGACGATTCCGACCATGGGGTACAGATCGCCACCGAACTGGAACAGTCCGGCAATCAAGGCCGCACCGATCCCGATAACGAACCCCATGTACGGCACGATCGCTGCCAGACCGGCAATCAGCCCGATCAACAGCCCCAACTCCAGCCCTATCAACATCAGGCCCGCCGCGTAGATCACGCCCAGCGCCACCATCACCAGCAACTGTCCGCGCACGAATGCACCCAGCACTTCATGGCATTCACCCGCCAAGGTCAAAACGCGCTCTTCGCGGTCACGGGGCAGCAGACTGCGGATCTTGGCCATCATCAGGCCCCAGTCGCGCAGCAGATAGAAACTCACCACCGGGATCAGCACCAGATTCGCCAACCAACCGATCAGCGCCAGCCCGGAAGCCGTCGCCTGACTCAGCACTACCCCGACAATGTCAGTGGTCGGGCCCATGTGCTCACTGATTGCCGCCTTGAGCTTGTCGAATTTCCAGAAATTATCCGCGAGTCCGAATTTCGATTGCGCCCATGGCAGTGCGGTGTTCTGCAACCAATCAAGCATCTGCGGCGCCAGTTCGTACAAGCGAAACAGCTGCTTGGCGAGCATCGGCACCAACACCAGCAGCAAGGTCGTGAAGATCAAGGTGAACAGCGTAAACACCGCCACCACGCCCCACGTTCGAGACAGACCGGTCTTCTCCAGCCGATCCACCAATGGATCGAACAAATAAGCCAACAGCAGCGCCACCAGAAATGGCGTCAGGATCGGATGCAACAGCCAGACAAACGCGCAGAGCAGGATCACCCCACCCAACCAGAACCAACGCCGCGTATCGGCCATGTACAACTCCTGCTTCTGCACTTATATAAAGGAAGGAAAGAAAAACTTACCAGCGAAAACGCAATTGCGGCGTCGGGGCCGGGGGTGGCGCTATGACGGGAGCCGATCCGTCGTCTGCAGGTTGAACCGGCGCAGCGGGGGCTAGCGCTTCACCCGCCGGAATTTCCTGCAACCTGGCCAATGACAATTGCGCCTTCAACTGTTCGGCGCTGCCATTGACCCGGTAGAGAATCCGGTCGCCGTCGACACTTTGCAGGCGCGCACCAAACGGCTCCAGCAAACGCCCAAGCGCCGCGTAGTGTTCCAGATTCATGCCCTGCACTTCGATCAATTGTTCGCCCGAAGCACCTGGCTTGACGACAAACCGCGGCGCCAGCCGCTCACTGACCGCCAGCATCACCGCATCGGCCACCGCGGCCTGATCCGCGCCCTGCACGCTGCCCGCCTCCTTCTTGTCACCGAGCCACAAATTCCACTTGGCCTGCCACTGTCCACTCTCTTCACGCGCATGCACCGCGAGCAAGGCGTCAGCGTTGTAACGCTCCGATGCTTCGCGCAGCGGTGTCGCGTCCATACCTTCCAGATTCGGCGCAGTGGCGACGATCTGCTCACTCAGATCTGCCAGCGGCAGGCGCAGCGGCAGACCGCGGTGTTGAGCCGCTCGGCGCAGCGGTGCAGCACTGGCCTGGGCATCGCCCACCAGGCTCGAGCCCTCGATGGAATCGTTCAACCACCAACCAAGGATCGAAGGCCGGCTCGCCCCCCACAACGACAGCCCGGCACCGCGCAACGCTTGCTCGGTGGTGGCCGGGTCGAAATCGACCCTCAGCACTTCCGGCGGGCCGGCGTCAAAGCCGTACTGACTGATGATTTGCTGCGGGTCCTTGCGCAGTGCCGCCAACCCCGGACTTTGCGCAGCCTTGGGATCGCCGGTCAGACGCAACACCAGCGTATCCAGCGCTTGTTGAGTCGCTTGATCACGCACTTCCGGGCTTTGCCCACTGACAGGCTGACGCACCTGATACAGGTTTTTGAGGGTTTCGGCATGACTCGCCAGGCTGACCAATGACATACAGCCTGCAAACAAAAAGCTAGAAAAAAAACGCATGGAGGATTCCTGACGACAAGAGCGGCTGGAACAGGCCGCGTGAACCGGATTGAGCAAGGCTATGACCACGCCTTCAAGCCAAACATTCACCTGACCCTGGTAAGTTTTTGCACTGCCCTGACGATAGACAGTTAATAGCGATACCTTATACAGCCATGAAGGCTGCGGCCAACACGGGCAATGAAGGTTTTTTTAAGCGGATATGCCCCTGCCGTCGGCCTGAGGATGGCCGCTGCCCCTCAAGCCTGATAAAATCGCGCGCCTTCGCAGACCGGCAACAGCCGGGCACCCTGAAATTCGCGGATGGCAATCGCCTTCGTCAGTTTCGGTGGTCCCACTGGACTCGGTCGTTACCCCTGAATCCCCCCTAAAGGCCTGGATCATGAGCAAGCAACCCTCCCTGAGCTACAAGGACGCCGGTGTAGACATCGACGCCGGTGAAGCATTGGTCGAACGCATCAAGAGCGTCGCCAAGCGCACTGCGCGCCCGGAAGTCATGGGCGGCCTGGGCGGTTTCGGCGCCCTCTGCGAAATCCCGGCCGGCTACAAGCAGCCCGTACTGGTTTCCGGCACCGACGGCGTCGGCACCAAGCTGCGTCTGGCGCTGAACCTGAACAAGCACGACAGCATCGGCATCGACCTGGTGGCCATGTGCGTGAACGACCTGGTGGTCTGCGGCGCCGAGCCGCTGTTTTTCCTCGACTACTATGCCACCGGCAAACTCAACGTCGAAACCGCGACCCAGGTTGTGACCGGCATTGGCGCTGGCTGTGAATTGTCCGGCTGCTCTCTGGTTGGCGGCGAAACCGCTGAAATGCCAGGCATGTACGAAGGCGAAGACTACGACCTGGCCGGCTTCTGCGTCGGCGTCGTGGAAAAATCCGAAATCATCGACGGCTCCAAAGTCGCTGCCGGCGATGCCCTGCTCGCCCTGCCATCTTCTGGCCCGCACTCCAACGGCTACTCGCTGATTCGCAAGATCATCGAAGTGTCCGGTGCCGACATCGAAAACATCCAGCTCGACGGTAAACCGCTGACCGACCTGCTGATGGCCCCGACCCGCATCTACGTGAAGCCGCTGCTCAAGCTGATCAAGGAAACCGGCGCGGTCAAAGCCATGGCCCACATCACCGGTGGTGGCCTGCTGGACAACATCCCGCGCGTTCTGCCAAAAGGCGCACAAGCCGTGGTTGACGTTGCAAGCTGGACCCGCCCTGCCGTGTTCGACTGGCTGCAAGAGAAAGGCAACGTTGACGAAAACGAAATGCACCGCGTGCTGAACTGCGGCGTGGGCATGGTCATCTGCGTTGCTCAAGAGCACGTCGAAACCGCGCTGAACGTCCTGCGCGAAGCCGGCGAGCAGCCGTGGGTCATCGGTCAGATCTCCACCGCTGCCGAAGGCGCGGCTCAGGTTGAACTGAAGAACCTCAAGGCTCATTGATGTCCCAGACCTGTGATGTGGTGGTGCTGTTGTCCGGCACCGGCAGTAACTTGCAGGCCTTGATCGACAGCACGCGGACCGGCGACAGCCCGGCCCGCATCGCTGCGGTGATTTCCAACCGCGCCGACGCCTACGGCCTGCAACGTGCCAGGGACGCGGGTATCGACACCCGCACCCTGGATCACAAGGCGTTCGAAGGCCGCGAAGCCTTCGATGCCGCATTGATCGAACTGATCGACGCGTTCAACCCCAAACTCGTGGTACTGGCCGGCTTCATGCGCATTCTGAGCGCTGACTTCGTGCGCCACTACGCCGCTCGCCTGCTCAACATCCATCCCTCGCTGCTACCCAAATACAAAGGGTTACACACTCATCAGCGCGCCCTGGAAGCCGGCGACACTGAGCACGGCTGCTCCGTGCACTTCGTCACTGAGGAACTCGATGGCGGACCACTGGTCGTACAGGCAGTAATACCGGTAGAGTTGCACGATTCGCCGCAGAGTCTGGCGCAGCGAGTTCATACCCAGGAACACCTGATCTACCCACTGGCTGTACGCTGGTTTGCCGAAGGTCGTTTATCTCTCGGTGAGCAAGGTGCTTTACTGGATGGGAAGTTACTCGCGGCCAGCGGCCACTTGATTCGAACCTAGGAGATTTTATGCGTCGCGCCCTGCTCTTCGCTTGCGCTCTGCTCGCACTGCCATTTGCGCAGGCTGCAGAACTTCAACCTTTCTCCGCCAGCTACACCGCTGACTGGAAGCAGTTGCCCATGAGCGGCACCGCTGAACGCAGCCTGACCAAGCAAGCCAATGGCGCCTGGAAGCTCAGCTTCAAGGCCTCGATGATGATCGCCAGCCTGACCGAAGAAAGCACCCTGACTTTGGACAAGGACACCTTGCTGCCGCAGTCCTACCACTTCAAACGGGGCGGCCTGGGTAAAGCCAAGAAGGCTGACCTGGATTTCGACTGGACCAACAAAATGGTCACCGGCACCGATCGCGGTGACCCGGTCAAGATCCCGCTCAACCGCGGCATGGTCGACAAATCCACTTATCAACTCGCCCTGCAGCACGACGTGGCCGCGGGCAAGAAAAGCATGAGCTATCAAGTCGTCGACGATGGTGAAGTCGATACCTATGATTTCCGCGTGCTGGGTTCGGAAAAGGTCGACACCAAAGCGGGCCAGATCGAAGCAATCAAGGTCGAGCGCGTGCGCGACCCGACGCAAAGCAAGCGCATCACCGTCCTGTGGTTTGCCAAGGACTGGGATTACCTGCTGGTTCGTCTGCAACAAGTTGAAACCGACGGCAAGGAGTACAACATCATGCTCCTCGACGGTACGGTTAACGGCAAGGCTGTCAAAGGCAGCTGATCCGGCTCGACACAAAAATCCGGAATCCGCTAAGGGTTCCGGATTTTTTTTGCCTGCTGACATTCAGATCCGCGCCAGCGCCTGTGCCAGGTCGGCGCGCAGGTCTTCGACATCCTCGACCCCCACGGACAACCGCACCAACGCATCGCCGATGCCGAGTTGCGCACGGATGTCCGCGGGGATGCTGGCGTGGGTCATGATCGCCGGGTGCTCAATCAGGCTTTCCACCCCGCCCAGGCTCTCGGCCAAGGCGAAGATCCGCACACGCTCGAGGAAGCGCGTGGCGCCGGCCAGATCGCTGTTCAGGTCGAGGGATATCATCCCGCCGTAACCGCGCATCTGCCGCTGCGCCAGTTCGTGCTGCGGGTGCGACGGCAGGCCCGGATAATAGACACGCGCCACCTGCGGCTGACGCTCCAGCCATTGCGCCAGGTCCAGCGCGTTGCTGCAGTGGCGTTCCATGCGCAGCGCCAGGGTCTTCACGCCGCGCAGGGTGAGGAACGCGTCGAACGGCCCGGCGATCGCGCCGACGGCGTTTTGCAGGAAGCCCAAACGCTCCGCCAGGTCTGCATTTTGTCCCACCACCGCGATGCCGCCGATCACGTCGGAGTGGCCGTTCAGGTACTTGGTGGTCGAGTGCAACACGATGTCGAAGCCCAGTTCCAGCGGGCGCTGTATCCACGGGCTGGCAAAGGTGTTGTCGGCCACACAAATGATGCCTCGCTGGCGGCAGATGCGCGCGATGGCAGCGAGGTCGCTGAGGCGCAGCAAAGGGTTGCTCGGCGTCTCGACCATGACCATCCGCGTGTCGTCCTGCAGCGCCGCTTCGAAGGCCGCCAAATCAGTCAGGTCGACGAAACTGAAGCGATGCCCGGCGCTGCGCCGGCGTACCTTGTCGAACAGGCGGAAAGTACCGCCGTACAGGTCGTTGCCGGAGACGATGTGCGAATCAACATCGAGTAATTCGAGCACGGTGGAAATCGTCGCCAGCCCCGAGGCGAACGCGAAGGCCTGGGTGCCGCCTTCGAGGTCTGCAACGCAACGCTCCAGCGCAAAGCGCGTCGGGTTGTGCGAGCGCCCGTAGTCGAAGCCCTGGTGCACTCCGGGGCTCTGCTGCAAATAGGTGGAGTTGGCGTAAATCGGCGGCATCAGCGCCCCGGTGGTAGGGTCGGGCGTTTGCCCTGCATGGATCACACGGGTGGCGAAGGCGCGTGGCACAGCGTTTTCATCGTGTTGACTCATGTAAGGGATCTCCGTAAGTGATTGAGCATGTCGACTCGAGTAATCAAGCCGTGGAAGCCCGAAGCGTCGGCGATGATCGCCACCAGCCCACGGTCGAGCTCCGCCCGTAGCTGCGCCAGACTGGCGCTTGGAGGCAGGGTTTGCAGCTTATCGGTCATCGCGCTGGACACGCTCATGCGAAAGTGCGAAGCCTCTGCTTGCAGGCCCAGCAGAATGTCGGACTCGTCGATCACGCCGACCAGCCGCTGCCCGCCTTCCAGCACCGGCAATTGCGACACATCCGCCAGGCGCATGCGCTGGAACGCGGTGAGCAGCGTGTCGTCCGGGCCTACGCTGATCACCCGGCCATCCTCGAAGCGCCGCGAGATCAGGTCACGCAGATCGCCATAATGTTTGTACTGCAACAGGCCTTGATCGTTCATCCACTGGTCGTTGTAGACCTTCGACAGGTAGCGCGTACCGGTGTCGCAGACGAAGCTGACGACCCGCTTCGGCTCGGTCTGCGCGCGGCAGTAACGCAGCGCTGCCGCCAGCAAAGTGCCGGTCGAAGAGCCGCCGAGTATGCCTTCGGCGCGCAACAGTTGGCGGGCATGATCAAAGCTTTCCTCGTCGCTGATCGAGTAGGCGTGGCGCACGCTCGTTAGATCGGCAATCGACGGAATGAAGTCCTCGCCGATGCCCTCCACCGCCCAGGAGCCGGGCGTGCCGAGGAGGCCGCTGCGGCTGTATTCAGCCATCACCGAGCCAACCGGATCGGCCAGCACCATGACCAGCTCCGGTTGCACGCGGCGAAAGAAACGAGTCAGCCCCGTCAGCGTACCGGCCGACCCGACGCCGACGACGATGGCATCCAGATCATGCTGAGTCTGCGCCCAGATCTCCGGCGCGGTGCTGCATTCGTGGGCCAGCGGGTTGGCCGGGTTGTTGAATTGATCGGCGAAGAAGGCGTCGGGAATTTCCTGCGCCAGCCGCGCCGCAACGTCCTGGTAGTAATCGGGGTGGCCCTTGCCGACGTCGGAGCGGGTGATGTGCACTTCGGCGCCCATCGCCTTGAGGTGCAAAACCTTCTCGGTGGACATCTTGTCCGGCACCACCAACACCACTCGGTAACCCTTGGCACGGCCGACCAGGGCCAGGCCAAGGCCGGTGTTGCCGGCGGTGGCTTCGACGATGGTGCCGCCGGGGCGCAAGCGGCCATCGCGCTCGGCGGCGTCAATCATCGCCAGGCCGATGCGATCCTTGATTGAACCGCCGGGGTTCTGCGATTCAAGCTTGAGGAACAGTGTGCACGGGCCCGTATCGAAACGGCTGACGCGCACCAGCGGCGTATTGCCGATCAGTTCGAGCACGGCGGGTCGGGAATCGGTGGGCATGTCGTCACCTCGCGACGCAAATCAGCACTGGGTGGACAGCAACCGGCGGCGAATCATCGCCCCCCAGTCGCAGGCAAAGTATCGCTTGGACCATAGGCCGGGATGGCACCACCCGCAACCTCACACAGCCAGCCGGTAGCGTCGCGGCCTAGACCGAGAACCGCGCCACCATCGTATTCAGATCGACCGCCAACCGAGACAGTTCCTGGCTCGCCGCGCTGGTTTGATTCGCCCCGGCCGACGTCTGTAACGCAAGATCGCGAATATTCATCAGGTTGCGATCCACCTCGCGCGCGACGGCTGCCTGTTCCTCTGAGGCGCTGGCGATCACCAGGTTGCGCTCATTGATCAGGGTAAACGCCGTGGCGATTTCCTCCAGCGCCGTGCCCGCTGCTTTCGCCACTTCCAGGGTCGAACGCGCCCGAGTGTTGCTCTGCTGCAGCGAGCGGACCGCCGCATCGGTGCCTTGCTGGATGCCGGAGATCATCTGCTCGATTTCCTGGGTCGATTGCTGAGTCCGGTGCGCCAGCGCCCGCACTTCATCGGCCACCACCGCAAACCCGCGCCCGGCACTTTCGGCCCGCGCCGCTTCGATGGCCGCGTTCAGGGCCAGCAAGTTCGTCTGCTCGGCAATCGAGCGAATCACATCCAGGACTTTGCTGATGCCATAAACTTTCTGCGCCAAGTCCTCGACCTGGGTCGCATTGGCCGTGACATCGTCAGCCAGTGATTCGATGGACAACACGGTCTGATGCACCTGCTCGCGACCGTGCTGGGCGATCCGGTCGGATTCGCGAGACGCTTCGGACGTGGCCACCGCATTGCTCGCGACCTCCTCGACCGCGGCGGTCATCTGATTCACCGCCGTGGCGGCCTGGTCGATTTCCAGGCTCTGCTGATGCAAGCCCCGGGTGGCCTCTTCGGTCACACAACTGAGCTCTTCCGAGGCCGAGGCCAATTGGCTGGATGAGTCGGAAATGTGCCGCAGGGTTTCGCGCAAACTCCCCTGCATGCGCTTGAGGGCTTGCAACAGCCGCGCCGGCTCGTCCTTGCCGCTGATGCTGATATCACCGGTGAGATCGCCGCCTGCCACCCCTTCAGCCACCTTCAACGATTGGGAAAGCGGCACGACGATGCTGCGGGTCAGCAGCAGCGCCAGGCCGATGGTCATCAGCGCCGTCAGGCCGATCATCACCCCAACCCAGACCCGCGAATGGTTGAACACCTGGCGCCCCGCCTCGGTCGCCAGGTTAGCGCTGTGTTTGTTCAGTTCGACCAATGCCTTGAGGGTGACGGCGATTTCATCGGCCAACGGACTCATCTCGCCATTGAGCATGGCGGCCGCCTCTTCCACCCGTCCCTGAGCAGACAGCGTCATCACCTGAGCCTGGAACTGCAGGTATTGTTGCTCCGAGGCTTTGAAGCGGTCGAACAACACACGCTCTTCGGGCAGCACGATCAGCGCGTCATAACGCTGCTGAGGCTCACCCAGGACGCCTTTGAGCGCGTTGAGTTTGCTGACGTTTTGCGTCAGCGCCTGCTGGTCCCGATTGATCAGCAGGCGCATGGTCAATGCCCGCAGCCGCTGCATGTCCTGATTCATCTCCCCGACCGCCATCACGCTGGGCAGCCAATTATCATCGACCTGATCGGACTGCGCGCGCATGTTCGACATTTGCAGCAGGGCGAACGCCCCCAATCCAAACACCATCAACGCCAGCAGGCCAAAACCCAGGCCCGCGCGCGGCGCAATATTGAGATTTCTGATACTCATTGCTCTGGTTCCTTCCAAAAGCGCTGCATCAACCCTGCAGCGGGTTGCTTTAGAAGGTATCGGCCCTGAGAAATTTTGCGTAAGACGAAAACGTGATATCAAAACACCCAACTACTTCGATCGCCGGGCGGTAACGATTCAGCGCACGGCAATGCGCAGTCAGAAAGTGGAACGCGTAACAATAACAATGCTCTATAACTTCAAGGTCTTGTTTGACCGAATAACTTTTCCTGTTGCCTGCGAGGTTTCCCATGACAGTCACCGTCAATACCGTTTCCGCCGAAGGTTTTCGCCACAGCGTACAGATCGATGACCACGAACTCTTTGCCGACGTAGCGACATCCTCCGGCGGCGAAGGCTCGGCGCCCGAACCACACGATTACTTCGACGCGGCCCTGGGTGCCTGCAAGGCCCTGACCCTGAAGATGTACGCGAAGAAGAAAGACATCCCGCTGACCGGTGTCACGGTCGAAGTCAAACGTGACAACAGCGAAGAGCAGAAAGGTAAATATGCCTTGCACGTCAAATTGACCCTCAAGGGGGTGCTCACCGACGCCCAGCGCGACGAGTTGCACCGCGTGGCCGACCGTTGCCCGGTCCACAAGTTGATGACCAGCACCGACGTCAGCATCGAAACACACCTGTCTGAAGGGGCCTTCAGCCAATAGCGGCAAGGACCGCGCGAGCGGGTTATGCTCCACGCATTACCCGCTCAGCCTGGAATGCAGCATGAACACTCCTCTGGTGATCCATCCCCGCGCCGAAGAGGTCGAAGGCCAACCGATTCTTCGCCCGTTGCCGTCAGCCAAATGCCGCAGCGTCGGGCCTTTCGTGTTTTTCGACCACATGCTCGAAACCCGTTATGAGGCGGGAAAAGGCATGAACATCCGTCAGCATCCGCACATTGGTCTGTCGACCCTCACGTACTTGTTCGAAGGAAAAATCCAGCACAAGGACAGCCTCGGCTCCGATCAGGTGGTGGAAGCCGGTGATGTCAGCTGGATGACGGCAGGCCGCGCGATTGCCCACGTCGAGCGCACGCCTGAGGCGCTGAAGGACAGCGGCTTCACCCTGCATGGATTGCAGATCTGGCTGGCCTCACCCAAAGATAAAGAGCTCGGTCCCGGACACTACAGCCACCATCCGGCGGCCACGCTGCCGGTCAGCGATAACCTGGGGGTGAAGATCCGGATGATTGCCGGGGCAGGCTTTTGCCTGGCGTCACCGGTCCCGGTGCTTTCTCCTACCTTGTATGCCGAATTGAACCTGCAAACGGCGACCACCTTGCTGATTCCTACCGAGCATGAAGAACGGGCGCTGTATGTACTGGACGGCGAGGCGCAACTGGATGGCGAACGGATAGAACCGCATTCGCTGGTGGTTTTGCCGGTCGGGGAAGAGATGACGCTGTTCGCTGAAAGCGACTGTCATGCCGTGCTGTTTGGCGGTGCGCCGCTGGATGGGCCGCGGCGGATCAACTGGAATTTCGTGGCGAGCGACCCGGCGTTGATCGATCAAGCGCGGCGACGTTGGGCGGCCGGGGATTGGCCGACGGTACCGGGGGAAAGTGAGCGGATTGAATTGCCTTAAGACCTTGCGACTCCGTTAAACCGCTTTCGCGAGCAGGCTCGCTCTACAGGGGAATGCGTTGACAGCAATGCGCCATCAACCAGCCAGGGCGTGGGCCTTTGTGGTCGGCATCGAACGCCAGACGGCGTTCATACGACGGGCCATCAATCTGATAAAGGACAGAACGAACGGTGATCTGGCTCATGACTAACGCCCGGCGAAAGACACCAGAACAAAAAAACCCGCCGAAGCGGGTTTTTGTACAACGCCGTTAAACCGACAGTTCAACCAGCAGCTTGTTGAGACGGCGCACGTAGGCGGCCGGGTCTTTCAAGCTGTCGCCGGCGGCCAGGGCCGCCTGATCGAAGAGAATGTGCGACAGGTCGCCGAAGCGTTCGTCGCTCTGCTCGTTGTCGAGCTTCTCGATCAGCGGGTGAGCCGGGTTGAATTCGAAGATAGGCTTCGAATCCGGAACCTTCTGACCGCTGGCTTCCAGGATCTGACGCATCTGCATGCCCAGGTCCTGCTCGCCGATGGCCAGAATCGCTGGGGAGTCGGTCAGACGGTGCGAAACCCGCACTTCAGCAACGGAGTCGCCCAGTGCCGTTTTCAGACGCTCAACCAGCCCTTCTTTGGACTTGGCGACTTCTTCCGCAGCTTTCTTGTCTTCTTCCGAATCCAGATTGCCCAGGTCCAGGTCACCACGCGCCACGTCGACAAAGCTCTTGCCGTCGAAGTCGCTGAGGTAGCTCATCAGCCACTCGTCGATGCGGTCGGTCAGCAGCAGCACTTCGATGCCTTTCTTGCGGAAGACCTCCAGGTGCGGGCTGTTCTTGACTTGCGCGTAGGTTTCGCCGGTCAGGTAGTAGATCTTGTCTTGACCTTCCTTGGCGCGAGCCAGGTATTCGGCCAGACCCACCACTTGCTCGCCTTCATCACCGCTGGTCGATGCGAAACGCAGCAGGCCAGCGATTTTCTCTTTGTTGGCGAAGTCTTCTGCCGGGCCTTCTTTCATGACCTGGCCAAAGTTTTTCCAGAAACTTTTGTATTGCTCAGGCTCGTTCTTCGCCAGCTTTTCCAGCATGTCGAGAACGCGCTTGGTCAGCGCCGACTTCATGGAGTCGATGATCGGGTCTTTCTGCAGGATTTCCCGCGACACGTTCAGCGACAGGTCGTTGGAATCGACCACGCCTTTGATGAAGCGCAGGTACAGTGGCAGAAACGACTCTGCCTGATCCATCACGAACACGCGCTGCACGTACAGCTTCAGGCCTTTCGGCGCTTCACGCTGGTACAAATCGAATGGAGCACGGGCCGGCACGTAGAGCAGCGAGCTGTATTCGAGCTTGCCTTCGACCTTGTTGTGGCTCCAGCTCAGCGGGTTCTCGAAGTCGTGAGCGACGTGTTTGTAGAACTCCTGGTATTCCTCGTCCTTGACCTCGGTACGCGGACGGGTCCACAGGGCGCTGGCGCGGTTGACGGTTTCCCATTCAATGGCCGGTTGCTCTTCGCCTTCAACGGCGGCCACTTCTTTCGGCAACTCGATCGGCAGAGCAATGTGGTCGGAGTACTTCTTGATGATGTTGCGCAGACGCCAGCCGTCGGCGAATTCGTCTTCACCGGATTTCAGGTGCAAGACGATACGGGTGCCGCGTTCGACTTTATCAACGGTGGCAACTTCAAAATCGCCTTCACCCTTGGACGACCAGTGCACGCCTTCACTGCCAGCAGCACCGGCACGACGGCTGAACACGTCGACTTTATCGGCGACGATGAATGCAGAGTAGAAACCCACACCGAATTGACCGATCAGGTGCGAGTCTTTTTTCTGATCGCCGGAGAGATGTTTCATGAAATCGGCGGTGCCGGATTTGGCGATGGTCCCCAGATGGGTGATCGCGTCTTCACGGCTCATGCCGATGCCGTTGTCTTCGAGGGTGACGGTTTTAGCGTCCTTGTCGAAGCTCACACGGATTTTCAGTTCGGCCCCACCTTCCAGCAACTCAGGCTTGGACAGGGCTTCGAAACGTAATTTGTCGACAGCGTCAGAGGCGTTCGAGATCAATTCTCGAAGGAAAATTTCCTTGTTGGAATACAGCGAATGGATCATGAGGTGCAGCAGTTGCTTCACCTCGGTCTGGAAGCCCAGGGTTTCCTTTTGAGTTTCCACACTCATGGTCATCAAACTCCAATCAGATGGCAGTGGCCGCGACCTGAAGGGTCGGCGGCGGGTTGTCATCAAAGTTGGGGGCTGAGTTCAGGATTTCAAGGGCTATTCAATTTTGAAATGAGCGCGGGCTGTGGCAATCGGTTCGGCTTCAGTGCTTTGCCAGGCCGTAATCGCAACGTTTGCCACCCGGCGGCCCTGCCGACAAACCTGGCATCTGGCCCAGGTGTCGCGAAACTGCCCGGCGCGCAGATAGTCGAGGGAGAAGTCGATGATCTTCGGCACACCCGGTGACCCGGTGAAAATCAATAGGTGCAGCGCGGCGGACAACTCCATGAACCCGGCGATCACGCCACCGTGAATCGCCGGCAATAAAGGGTTACCAATGTTGTCCTTGTTGGCCGGCAAGCGAAACAGCAGATCATCCCCCACCCGCGAACATTCGATGCCGATCAATTTGGCGTAGGGAATCAGGTGCAGCAACGAAGCGTAGTCGCCCTGCTCATGTGCCTGTTGAAGTTGTTCCTTGAAGGTGTCGGTCATTTCGCACCTGCGGCGATGACGCCGCCAAAACCTTTGGGCCCTTTGATAGCTTTGCCCATGCGCATGAAGGTGCCCACCACGTGGGCGATGGGTTGCTCGGGATCGTCCTGGTAGGCGAAACCGCGAGCAAAGATCACATCCGTGGTCACCCGGTAGCACTGGGCAAAACCGTAGACATCTTTATGCGGCTCGGCAGCGTGCATGTAGTCGATGCGCAAGTCGAGGGTCGGACAAACTTCAAACTCGGGCAGCACGCAGAGGGTGGACATGCCGCAGGCCGTGTCCATCAGCGAGGTCAGCGCCCCGCCATGAATCACGCCGGTTTGCGGGTTGCCAACAATTTGAGGACTGTACGGCAGGATAACCGTCAGGCCTTCGCCGCAGGCGCTGTGAACCCGCAGCCCAAGTACCTGACAATGTCGCAGCGCCGATAGAAATCGTGTCGCGCGCTCAAAAACGGGGGTTTCGGCCATTTTGATAAAACTCTTCTTAGTGTTCAGGCTACGCACGAGGCGTTTTTAGTAAAAGTTCCCGTCGGAATAAACTTATATATCCGTCTTAATTGAGGAACTTAACGCTATGGGTGGCCCTCGAAAGGCCAGTAGATATTTTTGATAAGGAGAAACACCCCATGCGTAAGACTTTAGCTATTGCCTTGATGTTGACCGCTTCCCTCGGTCTCGCAGCCTGCGATAAAAAATCCGAGGACAAAGCTCAAGATGCTACCCAACATGCCGAGCAAGCTCAGCAAGATATGAGTAAAGCTCAGGATAAAGTGAACGACGCGGCGAAAGAAAACGCCGAAGCCGCCAAAGATCAGGCTGAATCGAACGAAGCAGCCATGAAAGAAGAACCTAAAAACTAAAACAGTTTTTAGCGTGATAAAGAAAACCCGCCAAGTGCGGGTTTTCTTTTGCCTGGTTTTTTGTTTGCAATGCAAGCGCTACAGCAAAACAGTGCTAAACGTCGGACTAATCATCAACAGCAACGAACACACGAGTCCGATGAACCATACCAGGCTCCGCGGCCAGGCCAGATCAACCCAATAGCACAGCAAATAAAAAATGCGCGTGATCACGAAAATGATTGCCAGCAAATCGATAAGCCACCCCGCTGTCTGCGTGGTGTGAGCCATCAACACCCCCACCGCGAACAGAATGAATGCCTCAAAACAGTTTTGATGGGCCGCCAACGCACGGGCACCAAAACCTGTCAGTTGCGCCTGTTGCTGGCGCGGCAAGTGGTTGTCGTAACCGCCCTGCTCATTCATCGCCTTGGCCACGGGAATCCTTGCCACAAAAATCAGCAAGGCGCTGATAAACACACACCAGAACGGAATACTCATCAAACAGCCTCTTTAATCGCCTCGGGCAATGGCGCCTCTGTAGGTGTATAGACCATCACGTCGAGAACGTCGGAATGAAACTCCCGGCGATACAACACCAGCACCACGCCGGCACTGATCAACATGAACAACCACGGGCTGACGAACCAGGCCAGCAGGGTCATGCCGAAGTAGTAAGAGCGCAGCCCGAGGTTGAACTGGTTGGCGGCCATGGAAATGACGCGGGCCGCCCGGGCCGCAAAGGCTTTGCGCTCTTGCTCGGAAACGTGACGCTCACCGACCATAGGTGCCGAGCCCACCACAATTGCCGCAAAGTTGTACTGACGCATGCACCAGCTGAACGTAAAAAACGCATAGACAAACACCAGCGCCAGGCACAGCAACTTGATCTCGGACATCCCTTGAGAGGCCTGCTGCACCATCGGGATATCCGCCAATAACGATACTGCCCTTTCGGAGGCTCCGAGCACCGTAAGAATACCGGCCAGGATAATCAGTGTGCTAGAGGCGAAGAACGAGGCGTTGCGCTCCAGGTTACCGATCACGCTGGCGTCGGCGATGCGGTTGTCGCGCAACAGCATGCGGCGCATCCAGTCTTCGCGATAAAGGTGCAGCACGCTGGCCAGGCACGCGGTGTCGCGGCCCTTCCATGTCGCATAACGGGTGTAGCCGCCCCAGCAGATGGCGAACCAGAGCGCGGCGAGGAGGTGGATCATGTTGGCGTGGATGAACGACATACAGGTCCTTGTGAGGTGTTTGGCAAAGCAAGTAGTGCTTCGACGTTAGCGCAATGAAAAAGACACTGCACCACCTCCAAAAAAAAATGCCCCGTATCGATTGATACGGGGCATTTCCTTATGTGTACACGACCCGCTTGTGGCGGGCCGTGAAGCGGCTTAAGCCAGTGCTTCTTCGCGCTTGCCCAACAGGCGATCGCAAACCACCGCAACGACCAGGGTCATGACCGACGGCACCAGCCAAGCCAGGCCTTGCTCGCTCAGCGGCAGGTGGGACAACTGAGTCGGCATCCAGTCGGCCAGACCCGCGCCCTTGAGGGCGTCGATCAAACCGAAGATGAACGACACCAGCATCACCGGACCGACGATTCGGCCTTGCTCATGCCAGAAGTCCTTGCAGAAGCTCAAGGCGACCAAGGCAATGCACGGCGGATAGATCGCGGTCAGCACCGGGATCGAGAACGCAATCAGCTTGGTCAGGCCCAGGTTGGACACCAGCAGGGAGAATGCGGCCAGGATGATGACCAACGTCTTGTAGGAAAGCGGCAGCACACGGCTGAAGTATTCGGCGCAGGCGCAGGTCAGACCCACCGCCGTCACCAGACAGGCCAGGGAGATCAGCACCGCCAGAAAACCGCTGCCCAGCGAGCCGAAGGTGTGTTGCACATAAGCGTGCAACACCACCGCGCCGTTGGTGGCACCCGCGGCCACTTCGTGGCTGCCCGAACCGAGACGGAACAGGCTGACGTAAACCAGCGCAAGACCCACGCCGGCAATCAGCCCGGCGATGATCGCGTAACGAGTAATCAACACCGGCGACTCGACGCCACGGGAACGGATTGCGTTGACAATGACAATGCCAAACACCAGCGCACCCAAGGTATCCATGGTCAGGTAACCGTTGATGAAGCCTTGGGAGAACGGTGCCGTCACGTATTCCGGGGTGGCCACGCCGACATCACCGGCCGGCAATGCAAACGCGGCGATGCCGAGCGCGGCCAGGGCGATGATCTTCAGCGGCGCGAGGAAACGTCCTACGGTATCCAGCAGCCGGCCCGGATAGAGCGAGATGAAAAACACCAGCAGGAAGTACACCGAGCTGTAGAGCAACAGCGCCAGCGGGCTCTCGCCAGTCAGTGGCGCCAGGCCAACTTCGAATGACACGGTGGCGGTGCGCGGTGTCGCGAACAGCGGGCCGACCGCGAGGTAACACGCGGCCGCCAGCAGGCCACCGGCGACTTTCCCGATCGGGCTGCTCAAGGCATCCATGGAGCCACCGACCTTGGCCAGGGCGACAACGGTGACGACCGGCAGACCGACCGCGGTGATCAGGAAGCCCAGCGCTGCCATCCAGACGTTTGGACCGGACTGCAGACCGACGATAGGCGGGAAGATGATGTTGCCAGCCCCGACAAACAGGGCAAATGTCATAAAACCAAGTGCCAGGATGTCCTGGCCTTTCAACACTTTCATTAAGGAAATACCACACTACTGAATCGGAATTTAGAGAGGGATTTCCCTGAGGGGTGAGGGAAATGCTGTCGGTCCGTATAGGACTGACCCGTTTAGCGCATAGCAGCCTTGTGGGCCGCGGACGCAAAAATGGCTGCCAGCCTAACGAATTTGCCCAACAAACGCACTGTTAGGGTGCGATCTGTCCGATATGCGACACTTCTGTGTCGCGTTTTTGCATGTAAATGGTTGTCGTCCTGACGTCAGCCATCGCTGGCGACATACAAACGCCAGAAACGACAAAGGCCACCCGAAGGTGGCCTTTGTTTGGTGAAGCGTCAGATAAGCGCGAGGCTTACTTGATCGCCCAACCGGTCAGCTCGGACAATGCCTTGCCGATGTCTGCCAGCGAACGCACGGTTTTAACGCCTGCGTCTTCCAGGGCAGCAAACTTTTCGTCTGCAGTGCCTTTGCCGCCGGAGATGATTGCGCCAGCATGGCCCATGCGCTTGCCCGCAGGGGCAGTCACACCAGCGATGTAGGAAACAACCGGCTTGGTCACGTGTGCCTTGATGTAGGCAGCCGCTTCTTCTTCAGCCGAACCGCCGATCTCACCGATCATAACGATCGCTTCGGTCTTCGGGTCTTCCTGGAACAGCTTCAGGATGTCGATGAAGTTCGAGCCTGGGATCGGGTCACCGCCGATGCCGACGCAAGTCGACTGACCGAAACCGGCGTCAGTAGTTTGCTTCACAGCTTCGTAGGTCAGGGTGCCGGAACGGGAAACGATACCGACCTTGCCTGGCAAGTGAATGTGACCTGGCATGATGCCGATCTTGCATTCGCCTGGAGTGATCACGCCTGGGCAGTTAGGACCGATCAGGACTACACCCAGTTCGTCGCACTTGACCTTGGCATCCAGCATGTCCAGGGTAGGAATGCCTTCGGTGATGCAAACGATCAGCTTGATGCCGCCGAATGCTGCTTCCAGGATGGAGTCTTTGCAGAAAGGAGCTGGAACGTAGATCACGCTGGCGGTGGCGCCAGTGGCTTCTACAGCTTCTTTCACAGTGTTGAAAACAGGCAGGTCCAGGTGAGTGGTACCGCCTTTGCCTGGCGTTACGCCGCCAACCATCTTGGTGCCGTATTCGATGGCTTGCTGGGTGTGGAAACTACCTTGCGAACCGGTAATACCCTGGCAGATAACTTTGGTGTCTTTATTGATCAGGACGCTCATTATTTGCCCTCCGCAGCTTTGACAACTTGTTGAGCAGCGTCGGTCAGGCTGGTAGCAGCGATGATGTTCAAACCGCTTTCTGCCAGTACTTTAGCGCCCAGCTCAGCGTTGTTGCCTTCAAGGCGAACAACCACCGGGATTTTCACGCCGACTTCTTTCACAGCGCCGATGATGCCTTCGGCAATCATGTCGCAACGAACGATGCCGCCGAAGATGTTGACCAATACTGCAGCGACGTTAGTGTCGGACAGGATGATCTTGAACGCTTCGGTAACGCGTTCTTTGGTAGCACCGCCGCCCACGTCGAGGAAGTTGGCAGGTTTGCCGCCATGCAGGTTGACGATGTCCATGGTACCCATGGCCAGGCCAGCACCGTTGACCATGCAACCGATGTTGCCTTCCAGCGCTACGTAGTTCAGTTCGAACTTGGCAGCGTGCGCTTCGCGCGGATCGTCTTGCGACGGATCGTGGAAAGTCTTCAGCTTAGGCTGACGGTACATGGCGTTGGCGTCGATGTTGATCTTGGCATCGAGGCAATGCAGGTCGCCGTCAGCCTTGATCACCAGCGGGTTCACTTCCAGCAGAGCCAGGTCGTGATCCTTGAACAGCTTGGCCAGACCTACGAAGATCTTGGCGAACTGAGCAACTCGCTTGCCTTCCAGACCCAGCTGGAATGCCAGCTCGCGACCCTGGAATGGCTGAGCGCCAACCAGTGGATCGATAGTGGCCTTGAGGATTTTCTCTGGGGTGTCGTGAGCGATTTTCTCGATGTCCACGCCACCTTCGGTGGAAGCCATGAACACGATGCGACGGCTCGAACGGTCAACGACAGCGCCCAGGTAGAGCTCTTTAGCGATATCAGTGCACGATTCAACCAGGATCTTGGTGACTGGCTGACCATTGGCATCAGTCTGGTAAGTCACCAGACGCTTGCCCAACCACTGTTGAGCGAATGCTTTGGCGTCTTCTTTGCTGCGAACCAGCTTAACGCCGCCCGCTTTACCGCGACCACCTGCGTGAACCTGGGCTTTGACAACCCATTCGGTCCCGCCGATTTTGTCGCATGCTTCTGCTGCTGCTTCCGGGGTGTCTACGGCGAAACCCTGGGATACTGGCAGGCCGTATTCAGCGAACAGCTGCTTACCCTGATACTCGTGAAGATTCATGCTTATTACCGTCTTCGTTAGGTACTGCGCATTCGGTGCTGCACTTGTTCAAGTGCCGCACCACCTGTGACTGCTGCTTGCGTAGGTGTTCCGGATAACCGGTGAGACTACCCAAGGCTGCGTCCGGCGGACATTCCGCGGTGAGTCTTGCACGCAAGGCTCACGACGGGCCTTCCGCCGTGGTTTCTTATTGTCTTGTCTTAACGCTTCTTGCGGTTGGCAATGTGGATGGCGCCGCCATTCACAGCCAGAGCTGCTTCGTGCAAGGCTTCGGACAGGGTCGGATGGGAGAAAACCATCATGCCCAGGTCTTCCGCGCTGGTGCCGAATTCCATACCGATCGCGCCCTGCTGAACCAGTTCTGCAGCGCTCGGGCCAATCACGTGGACGCCCAATACGCGGTCGGTCTTGGCATCAGCGATGACTTTCACGAAACCGCCGGTGTCGTTGGCTGCCATGGCACGGCCACTGGCTGCAAACGGGAAGGTGCCAACGTTAACTTCAACGCCTTCAGCCTTCAAGGCCTGCTCGGTTTTGCCGACCCACGCGATTTCCGGATGAGTATAAATAACAGACGGGATCAGATCATAGTTGATTTGGGCTTTGTGGCCCTTGATGCGCTCAACCACCATGATGCCTTCTTCGGACGCCTTGTGCGCCAGCATCATGCCGCGAACCACGTCGCCGATCGCGTAAACGCCCGGAACGCTGGTGACGCACTGGTCGTCAACGAAAACGAAGCCACGTTCGTCGATGTTCACACCGCTGTCAGCTGCCAACAGCTCGGTGGTCACCGGACGGCGACCAACGGCAACGATCAGCTTGTCGAACGTGATGTTCTGTTCACCATTGGCATCGGTGTAGTTCACGACAACTTCGTCGCCGTTCACTTTGGAGCCGGTGACGCGAGCGCCCAGCTTGATGTCCAGACCTTGTTTGGTCAGGGTTTTGTAGGCTTCTTTGGAAACCGCGTCGTCAGCGGCTGGCAGGAACTTCTCCAGCGCCTCCAGAACAACGACTTCGGAACCCAGACGGGACCAGACCGAACCCAGTTCCAGACCGATCACGCCAGCGCCGATCACGCCCAGACGCTTAGGCACCGATTGGAATTCCAGCGCGCCAGTCGAATCGACGATGACGTTCTGGTCAACCGGAGCCGGTGGAATGTCGATCGGACGCGAACCCGAAGCCAGGATTACGTTGTCGGCTTCGATGATTTCGACGGTGCCGTCTGGCTTGGTCAGCTCGACTTTCTTGCCGGCCAGCAGTTTGCCGTGGCCTTGCAGGGACGTCACGCCGTTCGCCTTGAACAGGGTGGCAACGCCAGAGGTCAGGCCTTTGACGATGGTGGTTTTACGGCCAACCATTGCCGCCACGTCCATGGTCACGCCAGCGTGATTGATGCCGTGGATCGCGAAGCCTTCTTTGGCTTCCTTGTATTTCCAGGAGCTGTCCAGCAGCGCCTTGGATGGAATGCAGCCGACGTTCAGGCAAGTACCGCCGAGGGCCAGTTTGCCTTCCTTGTCGGTGTATTTCTCGATACAGGCAGTAGTGAGGCCCAGTTGCGCTGCTTTAATGGCAGCCACGTAGCCGCCAGGGCCCGCACCAATCACTACCAAGTCGAATTTCTGAGTCATGTGTCATTCCTTCTCGAATCAAACCGGACGGCCCCTTTTGGGGACCGTCGTGGGACGAAGCTGGTCATTACAGCAGGGCCGTCCATCACTGAACGGCCCGTGCAACGAAATCAGATATCCAGCAGCAAACGAGCCGGGTCTTCCAGCAGGTTCTTGATGGTAACCAGGAAGGTCACAGCTTCTTTGCCATCGATCAGACGGTGATCGTAGGACAGAGCCAGGTACATCATCGGACGGATAACAACCTGACCGTTGATCGCCATAGGACGCTGCAGAATGTTGTGCATGCCCAGGATGGCTGCTTGCGGCGGGTTGACGATCGGCGTCGACATCATCGAACCGAAAGTACCACCGTTGGTAATGGTGAACGTACCGCCGATCATCTCGTCCATCGACAGTTTGCCGTCACGAGCCTTCTTGCCGAAGGTGGCGATGCCGCCCTCGATTTCAGCCAGGCTCATCAGTTCGGCGTTACGCAGAACCGGTACCACCAGACCGCGGTCGCTGGAAACAGCAACACCGACGTCAGCGTAGCCGTGATAAACGATATCAGCACCGTCGATCGAGGCGTTCACAGCCGGGAAGCGTTTCAGCGCTTCGGTGGCCGCCTTGACGAAGAACGACATGAAGCCCAGACGCACGCCGTTGTGGGACTTCTCGAACAGGTCCTTGTACTTCGAACGCAGCGCCATGACTTCGGTCATGTCGACTTCGTTGAACGTAGTCAGCATCGCCATGTTCGATTGTGCTTCAACCAGACGCTTGGCGACCGTGGCCCGCACGCGGGTCATCGGTACGCGCTTCTCGATACGATCGCCGGCAGCGAACATTGGAGCAGCAGCGGCAGGAGCAGCAGCCTTGGCAGGCGCGGCAGCCGGAGCGGCTTTTTTGGCCGCTACAGCGGCAACAACGTCTTCCTTGGTCACACGACCGCCTTTGCCAGTGCCGGCAACGGAAGCAATGTTGATACCGTTTTCTTCAGCCAGCTTACGAGCAGCCGGTGCAGCAACCGGATCATCTTCGCCTTCAGCGGCAGGAGCAGCTTGAGCAGCGGCCGGAGCAGCGGCAGCCGTTGGAGCGGCAGCAACGCCACCCGCTTCGATGGAGCCCAGGACTTCGTCGGACAGAACGGTGTCGCCTTCGTTCTTGACGATAGCGCCCAGCACGCCATCAGCGGTGGCCAACACTTCCAGTACGACTTTGTCAGTTTCGATGTCGACGATCAGGTCATCGCGCTTGACGACGTCGCCCGGCTTTTTGTGCCAGGTGGCAACGGTGCCATCGGCAACCGATTCCGGGAAAGTGGGGGCTTTGATTTCGATAGCCATTATCTGTGGGTCCTTAAATTCGGTTTCAGGTGCGCGAAGGCGTTAAACAGTAAAGGCGTCTTGCAGCAGTTTCCCCTGCTGCTCAGCGTGCATCGATGCATAACCACAAGCAGGTGCAGCAGAAGCATCACGGCCCGCGTACTCGAGTACGAGCGACTTGTTGTGATTGCCAACGATGCGGCGCATGTGGTGTTGGCTGCAGTACCAGGCACCCTGGTTCATCGGCTCTTCCTGACACCAAACGATATGTTTGAGGTTGGTGTACTGAGCCAGGACTTCGTTCAAGTCGTCCTCAGGGAATGGGTACAGCTGCTCGATACGCACGACGGCGATGTCATCACGACCTTCGGCACGGCGTTTTTCCAGCAGGTCGTAGTAGACCTTGCCGCTACACAGAACAATGCGCTCGACCTTTTTCGGGTCCTGGGTATCGATTTCCGGGATAACGGTCTGGAACGAACCTTCGGCCAGATCTTCCAGGGTCGAGATGGCCAGTTTATGACGCAGCAGCGACTTCGGCGTCAGAACTATCAATGGCTTGCGCAGCGGGCGAATTACCTGACGACGCAGCAAGTGGTAGATCTGAGCCGGCGTAGTCGGTACGGCAACCTGAATGTTGTGCTCGGCGCACATCTGCAGGTAACGCTCCAGACGAGCCGAAGAGTGCTCCGGACCCTGACCTTCATAACCGTGCGGCAGCAGCATGGTCAGACCGCACAGACGGCCCCACTTGTGCTCGCCACTGGTAATGAACTGGTCGATCACCACCTGAGCACCGTTGGCGAAGTCACCGAACTGGGCTTCCCAGAGCACCAGCGCTTCAGGCGTGGTGGTCGAGTAACCGTATTCGAACGCCAGTACGGCTTCTTCGGACAGGAACGAGTCGTACAGGTCGAAACGTGGCTGGCCCTTGTACAGGTTTTGCAGCGGGATGTAGGTACCCGAGTCTTTCTGGTTGTGCAAGACAGCGTGACGGTGCGAGAACGTACCGCGACCGATGTCCTGACCCGTCATGCGAATCGGGTGACCTTCGAACGCCAGGGTTGCGTACGCCATGGTTTCGGCGTAACCCCAGTTGATCGGCAGGCCGCCGACTTGCATCTTCTGACGGTCTTCGTAGATTTTCGAGACCTGGCGCTGAACCACGAAGCCTTCCGGAATTTCCAGCAGCTTGGCGGACAGTTCCTGCAAGGTTTTCAGATCGAAGCGAGTGTCGTGACGCGCGGTCCAGGCATGGCCCAGATACGGACGCCAATCCACGAACAACTCTTTGTTCGGCTCTTTGACCAGGCTTTTTACAACATGCAGACCGTTGTCCAGGGCGTTGCGGTATTCGTCGACTTTCGCCTGAATACGCTCAACGTCCAGTACCCCGCCCTGGGTCAGACGATCGGCATACAGCTCACGGGTGGTGCGCTGCTTGGCGATTTGCTGATACATCAGAGGTTGGGTACCGCTTGGCTCGTCGGCCTCGTTGTGGCCACGGCGACGGTAGCAGACCAGGTCGATCACCACATCACGCTTGAACTGCATGCGGTAGTCGATGGCCAACTGGGTCACGAACAACACGGCTTCCGGATCATCACCATTCACATGGAGGATCGGCGCCTGGATCATCTTCGCAACGTCGGTCGCGTACTCGGTGGAGCGCGAGTCCAACGGGTTGCTGATGGTGAAACCGACCTGGTTGTTGATCACGATGTGCACGGTGCCGCCGGTCTTGAAACCGCGGGTCTGCGACATCTGGAAGGTTTCCATGACCACACCTTGACCGGCGAATGCCGCGTCACCGTGGATGGAAATCGGCAGAACCTTCTCGCCAGTCGGGTCGTTACGACGATCCTGACGGGCGCGAACCGAACCCTCGACCACCGGGGAAACGATTTCCAGGTGGGAAGGGTTGAACGCCATGGCCAAGTGAACTTCGCCGCCGGTGGTCATCACGTTGGATGAGAAGCCCTGGTGATACTTAACGTCACCGGAACCCAGCTCGACCTTCTTCTTGCCTTCAAACTCGTCGAACAGCTCGCGCGGGTTCTTGCCGAAGGTGTTGACCAGCACGTTCAGACGACCACGGTGGGCCATGCCGATAACGATTTCCTTGGTGCCGTAGGAACCGGAACGCTGGATCAGCTCGTCGAGCATCGGAATCAGGCTCTCGCCGCCTTCCAGACCGAAACGCTTGGTACCCGGGTATTTGGTACCCAGGTATTTTTCCAGACCTTCGCCGGCGGTGACGCGCTCGAGCAGGTGGCTCTTGATGTCGGCGGAGTACGTTGGACGGCCGCGTACGCTTTCCAGTCGCTGCTGGAACCACTGGCGCTGTTCGGAATCGGTGATATGCGTAAATTCAGCGCCGATGGTGCGGCAATATGTCTGCTGCAACGCTTCGTGAATTTCGCGTAGGCTCGCTTCCTCTTTGCCGATGAACAGGTCGCCGGCACGGAAGGTCGTATCAAGATCGGCATTGGTCAAGCCGTAATGATTGATCGACAGGTCTGCAGGTGCAGGACGCTGCCACAGCCCCAGCGGGTCAAGCTGGGCTGCCTGGTGGCCACGCATACGGTAGGCCTGGATCAATCGCAGCACTTCAACTTGCTTCTTCTCGTGCTCACTGCTCACGCTGCCGGCGGAAACCGGTTGTGCGCGGCGCTGGTTCTTTGCCAGCAAGACGAAATGATCGCGAATTGTGGAGTGCGAAACATCGGTGGCAGTGTTGCCGTCGGCAGGCAACTTCTGGAAGTAGGTGCGCCACTCTTCTGGCACAGCGTTAGGGTCGTGCAGGTAGAGCTCATAGAGCTCTTCCACATAGGCAGCGTTACTACCGGATAGGTAGGCGCTGTTCCACATGCGCTGCATCACGCTTTCTTGCATGCTTGGTCACCCTCGGTTAGGGGAACACCACCGGCGTCGACACCGAGCACACTTGCAGAAGTCCGAATGCAGCGACTAAAACAAGCCACTTAGGATCACGCTGATAGTCCGGGTACCAGCCCGGATGCCCCTGCTTGTCTCATTTCTTCAAAATAAGAGCCGCAGCCTTAGTAAGCTGCTGCTCAGGTTAAGACTACGGCGCCGGTTGAAGCCTGCGCCGTAGCATCTACGGTTACAGCGGTACTGCATTTACAGCAGCTGAATCACACGCCGCTTTGCAACAGCATGTTACGTACGTGACCGATGGCCTTAGTCGGGTTCAGGCCTTTCGGACAGACGTTGACGCAGTTCATGATCCCGCGGCAGCGGAATACGCTGAACGGATCATCCAGCGAAGCCAGACGCTCGGCAGTCTTGGTGTCGCGGCTGTCTGCCAGGAAGCGATACGCTTGCAGCAGGGCAGCTGGACCCAGGAACTTGTCCGGGTTCCACCAGAAGGACGGGCAAGAGGTCGAGCAGCAAGCGCACAGAATGCACTCGTACAGACCGTCGAGCTTTTCACGCTCTTCAGGGGTCTGCAGACGTTCGATGGCCGGAGCCGGCGTGTCGTTCTGCAGGAATGGCTTAACCTTCTCGTATTGCTTGTAGAAGATGCTCATATCGACGACCAGGTCACGGATTACCGGCAAACCTGGCAGAGGACGAACAATCAGCTTGTTACCTTTTACGACCGCGGACAGCGGCGTAACGCACGCGAGCGCGTTTTTGCCGTTGATGTTCATGCCGTCGGAACCGCAAACACCTTCACGGCAAGAGCGACGATAGGAGAAACCCTCGTCCTGCTCTTTGATCAGGGCCAGCACGTCCAGCACCATCAGGTCTTTACCGTTGGTATTGACCTGGAATTCCTGCATGAACGGCGCGGCGTCCTGATCAGGGTTGTAGCGATAAACACTGACTTGCAACATGGCGGCCACCCTTAATAAGTCCGAATCATTGGTTCAAAGGTCGGGACTGTTTTTGGCGAGAAATTCACGGCACGCTTGGTAACGCGCTTCTCACCCGGGAAATACAGGGTGTGGCACAGCCAGTTAACGTCATCGCGCTCTTCGAAGTCTTCGCGGGCGTGAGCGCCGCGGGACTCTTTGCGGATTTCTGCGGCGATGGCGGTAGCTTCGGCCACTTCCAACAGGTTCTGCAATTCAAGAGCTTCGATACGAGCGGTGTTGAACGCCTGGCTCTTGTCGTTGATCTTGACGTTGGCGATACGGCCACGCAGATCAGCCAGCTGGGCAATACCCTTCTGCATGTATTCGCCGGTACGGAACACACCGAAGTAGTTCTGCATGCAGCTTTGCAGTTCTTTACGCAGGGTGGCGACGTCTTCGCCTTCGGTCCGCGAGTTCAGGCCATCGAGACGTGCCAGGGCAGCGTCGATGTCGGACTGGCGAGGGCGAGCGTAGTCAACGCCTTCTTTCAGTGTCTGTTCCAGGAACAGGCCGGCAGCACGACCGAATACCACCAGGTCGAGCAACGAGTTGCCGCCCAGACGGTTGGCACCGTGAACCGATACGCAAGCCACTTCGCCTACCGCGAACAGGCCCGGGATGATCTGGTCAACGCCTTCAGCATCCTGAGTGATTGCCTGACCATGAATGTTGGTCGGCACGCCGCCCATCATGTAGTGGCAGGTTGGAACGACCGGGATCGGCGACACGGCTGGATCGACGTGGGCGAAGGTCTTGGACAGTTCCATGATGCCTGGCAGACGGCTGTGCAGAACTTCTTCACCAAGGTGATCGAGCTTCAGCATTACGTGGTCGCCATCCGGACCGCAACCGTTGCCGGCGATGATTTCTTTAACCATCGAGCGAGCAACCACGTCACGACCCGCCAGGTCTTTGGCGTTCGGAGCATAACGCTCCATGAAACGCTCGCCGTGCTTGTTGATCAGGTAACCGCCTTCACCGCGGCAGCCTTCAGTGACCAGTACACCGGCGCCGGCGATGCCGGTTGGGTGGAACTGCCACATTTCGATGTCTTGCACCGGCACGCCAGCACGCAGAGCCATGCCGACGCCGTCACCGGTGTTGATCAGGGCATTGGTGGTGGACGAGTAGATACGACCTGCACCGCCCGTCGCCAGTACAGTGGCGTTAGCGCGGACGTAGGAAGTTTCGCCGGTTTCGATGCAGATGACGATCATGCCGACAAAGGCACCGTCTTCGTTCTTCACCAGGTCGACGCCGTAGTATTCGTTGAGGAATACGGTGCCGGCCTTGAGGTTGGCCTGGTACAGGGTATGCAGCAGTGCGTGACCGGTACGGTCGGCAGCGGCGCACGTACGGGCAGCCTGGCCACCCTTACCGAAGTCTTTGGACTGCCCGCCGAACGGACGCTGATAAATGCGGCCCTGTTCGGTACGGGAGAAAGGCAAACCCATGTGCTCGAGCTCGAAAACCGCTTCCGGGCCTACCGAACACATGTATTCGATAGCGTCCTGGTCACCGATATAGTCGGAACCCTTGACGGTATCGTACATGTGCCAGCGCCAGTCATCGTTCGGATCAGCGGACGCGATGGCGCAGGTGATGCCACCCTGGGCGGAGACGGTGTGCGAGCGAGTCGGGAAAACCTTGGTTACCACGGCAGTCTTGTGACCACCTTGTGCCAGTTGCAGCGCAGCGCGCATGCCAGCACCGCCGCCGCCAATAATGATGGCGTCGAACGAAAGCGTATTAACTGTAGTAGACATGAATCAGATACCCCAAAGAATCTGCACACCCCAGACGAAGTAGGCGAACATTGCAACGCCGCATACTGCCTGGAAGAGGAAACGTACTGCAGTCGCGGACTTGCCCAGCGCCATCGGCGTCAGGTAGTCGGTCGCGATGGTCCACATGCCGACCCAGGCATGAGCGCCCAGGGCCACCAGGGCCAGCAGACTGAAGATACGCATCCCGTTGCTTGCAAACAGCTCGTGCCATTGGGCGTAGCCAATGCCAGGGTGCGCTGCCAGGTATCCAATCAGAAAAATGAAATAAGCCGCGAGAACTACCGCAGACACACGCTGCGCCATCCAGTCATAGAGGCCGGAACGCGACAGGTTCGTTACGCTGGTTACCATATCCAAACTCCCGCCAGAACGATCAGCACCGCAGACACGGCGATAGTGATTTTCGAGCCCAGCTTGCCGCCTTCCAGCGTCTCACCGATGCCCATGTCCATGATCAAATGGCGCACGCCGGCTACCATGTGATACAGCAAGGCGGAGAGGAGGCCCCATGCTACGAACTTGGCCAGTGGACTGGTCAAGCATGCCTTCACCTCGACAAAACCTTCCTCGGAACCCAGAGATTTGCCCAATGCATACAGCATGAAGCCAAGGCCCAGGAAGAGGATGATGCCGGAAACACGGTGAAGAAACGACGTAACGCCGGTGATGGGAAGTTTGATGGTCCTAAGGTCTAGGTTTACAGGTCGTTGGCTTTTCACGGCTTTTTTTTCACACTGAAGAGCCCCTAACAATCAGGGCAAAGTTGTTGGGGAGTGCACTGGTCAGGTAACCACTACCCAGGGATGCGACCCCCAACAAAGCAGGCCAAAAAGCCCCTGGCGGTCGGTGGCCGAGTATAGACAGTTAGGCTACTAATGACAACGCGTTCACCTCCCCCTAATAGCTCATTGCACAAGTTGGATAAAAGGCGTAAACGGCAGGCAATTTCGAGGAAAAAGTCCGGTTAAAGCCTTCTGGAGCAAGACTTTAGGCAAATTGACATTCGAATTTATCTCACTATAGTGGTGCGGGCCCTGCGTGGGGGGTCTGTCTGATGATTTCAAGCATAAATAGGAGGCCACATGGCTGACAAAAAAGCGCAGTTGATCATCGAGGGCGCAGCCCCCGTCGAGCTGCCCATTTTAACCGGCACCGTTGGTCCCGATGTTATCGATGTTCGGGGCCTGACGGCCACGGGCCGTTTCACCTTTGACCCAGGTTTCATGTCGACAGCTTCCTGCGAGTCGAAGATCACCTATATCGACGGCGACAACGGCATCCTGCTGCACCGCGGCTACCCGATCGAACAGCTGGCTGAAAAGTCGGACTACCTGGAAACCTGCTATCTGCTGCTCAACGGCGAGTTGCCGACCGCAGAACAGAAGGCCCAGTTCGTCAGCACCGTGAAGAACCACACGATGGTTCACGAGCAACTGAAGACGTTCTTCAACGGTTTCCGTCGCGACGCCCACCCGATGGCCGTCATGTGCGGTGTAGTCGGCGCCCTCTCGGCCTTCTACCACGACTCCCTGGACATCAATAACCCGCAGCATCGCGAAATTTCCGCGATCCGACTGGTTGCCAAGATGCCGACCCTGGCAGCGATGGTTTACAAGTACTCGATGGGGCAACCCATGATGTACCCGCGCAACGACCTGACGTACGCGGAAAACTTCCTGCACATGATGTTCAACACCCCGTGCGAGATCAAACCGATCAGCCCGGTACTCGCCAACGCCATGGACAAGATCTTCATCCTCCATGCCGACCACGAGCAGAACGCATCGACTTCCACCGTGCGCCTGGCCGGTTCTTCGGGTGCCAACCCGTTCGCCTGTATCGCCGCCGGCATCGCTGCACTGTGGGGCCCTGCTCACGGCGGCGCGAACGAAGCTGTTCTGACCATGCTCGATGAAATTGGCGATGTATCGAACATCGACAAGTACATCGCCAAGGCCAAGGACAAGAACGATCCGTTCAAACTGATGGGCTTCGGTCACCGGGTTTACAAAAACCGCGACCCACGTGCAACAGTCATGAAGCAGACGTGCGACGAAGTGCTGAAGGAACTGGGCATCACCAACGATCCGCAACTCGAACTGGCCATGCGCCTGGAAGAGATCGCCCTGACCGACCCGTACTTCATCGAACGCTCGCTGTACCCGAACGTCGACTTCTACTCGGGCATCATCCTCAAGGCGATCGGCATTCCAACCAGCATGTTCACCGTGATCTTCGCCCTGGCGCGGACTGTCGGCTGGATCTCCCACTGGAAGGAAATGCTCTCCAGCCCGTACAAGATTGGCCGTCCGCGCCAGCTGTACACCGGCTACGAGTCGCGTGACATCACCAAGCTGGAAGACCGCAACTAAGACCTGTCTTACGATAACGTCTTAAGCTGCAACGCAAACGGCCTCTATATAAATAGAGGCCGTTTTGATTTGTGCGCGACGCAGGCCTGCAATAGAAAGCAGGCCCGCTTAGAGCTCGCGCTTAAAGCGCTGAAAAAACCTACACCAGGTCGGTGCCATCACGCTTGGCCTTTCGCAAGTCGCGGTACACGCTGACGCATAAGGTAATCATCACTAGCGCTGCAATGGCCGGCCAGATCAACACATACAGGGTTAACGCGAAGCTGGACATAGGGGAACTCCTTTGTCTTCAGTAACGGAATCGGTGTTGTAGTGGAATGCCACGACCCGGTCGTTGATGCAGTCAAAATCAAAATCTTCGTTAGACAACAAGCTCACCAATACGCAGACCACCGTACTGACGCCGTAGGCGGTCAGCGAGCTAAGCAATACCGGGTAATCGCGCAAAAAGCCGAACGCAAAGGGGGCGAGAACCAAAAATGCGAGCCCGCCCAAGGTGAACCCTACTTTGCGCCCAAAGAAACCAAAGGCCATCAACCCAATCACTACGCCGCCTCCGATAGAGGCAAATAGCTCGAAAAACAGTGCGACCGCTCCTTGCAACTCGAGGACCTCAAAGCGCGCAGCCAAAAACATCAAGAAGCCCGCGATAGCGGCACTGGTGAAGCCCGCATTGGTAATTCGCCCCCAATACAGACTGGCAATGACCGGAAACACGATGGCGCCCCATAACGCGCCTACAAAAATGAGCATGGTCAGGATGTCCAGCTTAAGGCTGGCGAACACTACGGCGAGCATGGTCGCAACGACCATGGTCAAGCGCCCGACAAACAGCATGGTTTTGGGATCAGGTTTGCCATTGGCCAGGTTTTTTCCGTAAACATCGGTCATTACCAGCGCAGACAGGGCCGACAAGTCCGAATCGGCGGTTGACGACAACGAACCAATCACCATGATAAAAAACAGCCCGACTGCAAACGGCGACAGGTAAGTCGAGGCCATTTGCGGAATCAGGTTGTTTAAGTCGCCGTCTACCGGTTGTACACCCGCCAGCAATGCCAGAAAACCCAGCATGCCCAGGCCAATCACAATCGAAGCGTAACCAATGGTGGCCGTGATAAATGTCGACTTCATCAAGTCTTCACGCACCGCAAACAGCCGTTGGGCAATCGTTTGATTGCCGATAGCGTAGGCCAGGACCGCAACAAAATAGGGGGCCCCTTGCTCCAAAATGGCCGTTTTCGAATAGAAACTAGCTTGCTCCGCAGTGATGTTCGGCATGCCTTGGGCGAAGATTTCCGGCCCCCCCAACTGAAAGAAAATAATCGGGATGATCACCACCGCGGCAAAAATCATTGCGATTAACTGCCCAAAATCGGTCATTACCGACGAGCGAAAGCCTGACCAGATGGTGTAACAGAGAACCCCGCAACCGGCGATCAATACTCCGTGAATAAAACTCAGCGGAGAGAGCACGGCCACCAACGCTCCGGCAGCGGTGAAATTGACCATCAGGCTGATCATGCTCCCGACGATGTTGGAGCCAGCCAGAATCATCTGGCTGGACCGCCCGTGACGGGCATGCATGATCTCAGCAAGAGTGTGGGCCTTGGGGGCCAACGCGCGAAACCGCCGACCAAAGGGGTAGATAAATAAAATCATCAGCGCCCCCCAGAAGCCGTAATGCAGCGCACCAGAGAGACCAAACTTATAGCCGGAACTGGCCGACGCATAGAACGAGGCGGCCCAGATCCAGGTGGCGGTCATGCTGGCAGCCGCCATGCCAAAGCCAATTGAGTTATTGGAAACCATATAGCCGTCGACATTTTCGTCTTTGCGACCCACGCGCAATGACACCAAAAAGGTCAGGCCATAGAAACAGAACAGAAGCAGCAAAACGGTGGGGGTGGAAAGTTGGAACATTCCTTTCTCCTTTTTTACGCGCCAAAGCCACCGTACAGGGGACGACAGTCCAAATTTGGCAGGCGCGCAACAACCCGCAGTCCTGACAGGCAGGCAACATCGGACAGACGCCCGAGGGGTTGTCATTGTGAAGGCTGACAAGAGACGGCGCGCAAAGAGCGCTCCATGTCTGAAGGCAAAGCGTGCGCTAGCACGTTGAACCCAGTGCTTGCAGCAAGAGCCGGTAATAACCGGAAGATGAGTCCTGCATCAGAAACCGATGACCCTGATGCGGACAGGCAAAGACTATACAGAGTTGGAGCGAACTGTGCTGTTTGGAAGCACAGCTTGTGGCTCAAGCGCGCTACGGGACCATCAGCAAACAAAAAATGCCCCAGTCTCTCGACCAGGGCATTTTCTTGTTAGCGCAGCTTAATCATGAATTTGCGAACCCTTAGTGAGCAACTGCCCCACTCGCCCCCAAGCCAGTCTGCGAACGAACAAACTGAGGGAAGAACAGCGCCCGCTCATTGTCAGCCGCGATCGATTTGTCAGTGATCGAGAAGAACCAGATCCCGATAAACGCAATGGCCATGGAGAACAGCGCCGGGTACTCATACGGGAAGATAGCCTTCTCGTGATGCAGAATCTGCACCCAAATGGTTGGCCCAAGGACCATCAAACCAACGGCGCTGATCAGGCCCAGCCAACCGCCGATCATCGCACCACGCGTGGTCAGCTTTTTCCAGTACATGGAAAGCAGCAGCACCGGGAAGTTACAGCTCGCCGCGATGGAGAACGCCAGGCCTACCATGAACGCGATGTTCTGGCTTTCGAACAGAATGCCCAGACCGATCGCCAACACACCCAGACAGACGGTGGTGATTTTCGAGACGCGAATCTCATCCTTGTCGTTGGCCTTGCCCTTCTTGATCACGCTGGCGTAAAGGTCGTGAGACACCGCCGTAGCGCCGGCCAGCGTCAAACCAGCCACTACCGCCAGAATGGTTGCGAACGCGACTGCCGAGATGAAGCCAAGGAAAATACTGCCACCCACCGCGTCAGCCAGGTGCACCGCCGCCATGTTGTTGCCGCCCAACAGCGCGCCAGCCGCATCTTTAAAGGCAGGGTTGGTGCTGACCAGCAGGATCGCGCCGAAGCCGATGATGAACGTCAGAATGTAGAAGTAACCAATGAAGCCGGTTGCATACAGCACGCTCTTGCGAGCTTCTTTCGCATCACTCACGGTGAAGAAACGCATCAGAATGTGCGGCAGGCCAGCCGTACCGAACATCAGCGCCAGACCCAGCGAGAATGCCGACACCGGATCTTTCACCAGGCCGCCAGGGCTCATGATCGCCTCACCTTTAGGGTGAACCTTGATTGCCTCGGAAAACAGCAAGTTGAAGTCAAAGTTGACATGTTTCATGACCATCAGTGCCATGAACGTAGCACCGGACAGCAGCAACACTGCCTTGATGATCTGCACCCACGTGGTCGCCAGCATGCCGCCGAACAACACGTACATGCACATCAGGATACCGACCAGGATCACGGCAACGTAGTAGTCGAGACCGAACAGCAGCTGAATCAGCTTGCCGGCACCGACCATTTGCGCGATCAGGTAGAACGCCACGACCACCAGCGAACCGCAAGCAGACAGCGTGCGGATCTGGGTTTGCCCAAGGCGGTAAGACGCCACGTCGGCAAAGGTGTATTTACCCAGGTTACGCAGGCGCTCGGCGATCAGGAACAGAATGATCGGCCAGCCCACCAGGAACCCGATCGAGTAGATCAGGCCGTCGTAGCCAGAGGCGAACACCAGGGCGGAAATACCCAGGAAGGACGCCGCCGACATGTAGTCACCGGCAATCGCCAGACCGTTCTGGAAACCGGTGATCTTGCCGCCCGCCGCATAGTAGTCAGCCGCCGAATTGTTGCGCTTGGAGGCCCAGTAGGTGATGCACAGGGTCAGACCGACGAACGCGACGAACATCAGGATCGCGGAAACGTTCAGTGGTTGTTTCTGCACTTCGCCGGTCAGGGCTTCACCTGCCCAGGCGCCAGGTGCAAAGGCTGCGATGCTCAATAGAGCCATTAGACGCCGGATCATTGCTGAGCCTCCTTGAGAATCGCATTGTTCAGGTCGTCGAATTCGCCATTGGCGCGTCGTACGTAGATTGCAGTCAGGATAAAGGCCGAGAGAATCAGCCCGACACCAATGGGTATCCCCCAGGTAATCGAAGACTCGGGGCTGATTTTCGCCCCCAGAATATGCGGCCCGTAAGCAATCAAAAGGATGAATCCGGCGTAAAGCCCAAGCATGATCGCCGAAAGAGTCCAGGCGAATCTTTCTCGCTTACTAACCAGCTCCTTGAAACGCGGGCTGTTTTGAATCGAGAGGTAAATGCTGTCGTTCATTGTTTTTATCCTCGCAGCACAGATGAAGTTGGAACGTTATCCACTCTATGCGGCTGCGGAACTGGTTCCAGACGACCTTAGTATTAGAACGACATGATCGTTTTGCCATTTTCCAGAAGAAAATAATCAGCTTGCTTTGCACCCTGTTGAACCGCAGAAACGCAAAAGCCCCCGGGCATAAATGCCAGGGGGCTCTGAAAGGTACTGACTAGACGCTTGTGATCAAATCACTTGATCCATTCGGCAACGCGTTCCGGGTGTTTGGCCACCCAGGCTTTCGCCGCTTCTTCCGCTTTGGTGCCATCCTGAATCGCCAGCATGACTTCACCGATTTCGTCTTTCGAATTCCACTGGAAGTTTTTCAGGAATTTCACAACGTCCGGCGCTTTTGTTGCCAGTTCTTTGCTACCGATGCTGTTCACGGTCTCAGCCTCACCGTAAACGCCTTTCGGGTCGTCGAGGAATCGCAGCTTCCACTTGGCGAACATCCAATGCGGCACCCAACCGGTCACAGCAATGGATTCTTTTTTCTTCTCGGCGCGGGTCAACTCGGCAATCATGCCGGCGCCGGAACTGGCCTTGAGGGAGTAGTTGTCCAGACCGTAATCCTTGATCGCCTGGTCGGTCTTGAGCATCACGCCTGAACCGGCGTCGATGCCAACGATGCGATCCTTGAAACTCGCGTCGGTTTTCAGATCCGCAATACTTTTGGCCTTGACGTATTCTGGAACGATCAAGCCGATTTTTGCATCTTTGAAGTTCGGGCCATAGTCGACAACGTCGTCCTTGTTCTTGGCCCAGTATTCGCCGTGAGTCACCGGCAGCCATGCCGACAGCATAGCGTCGAGTTTGCCAGTGGCCACCCCTTGCCACATGATCCCGGTGGCGACGGCTTGCAGTTTCACGTCATAACCAAGTTTCTGCTTGATCACTTCAGCGGCCACGTGAGTGGTCGCGACACTGTCGGTCCAACCATCAACGTAACCGATGCTCAGGGTTTTGCTCTCGGCATTGGCGAATGTGGAGCCAACCGCAAGTGCCAGAACGGCACTCGCGCCTATAAGTCGTCGCATCTTCATCGTTACTTCCCCGAAAGTGCTGCGCCCGGCGGTTGCCGAGCGACTTCAACATATTGTTATGGTACACAGCGCCCCCATCACGCCTCGCCGCAAACTCGTTCGAACATCAGCGGAGTACTGATGCCTTGATAATCAACCTGACGCCAACCGAGACCTGCTCTGTCAACGACCTCAAGGCATCGAGAAACGACATCAGAACGCCATTAATGTAGACCACCGAAAGCCCGACGGCCAACCCGCCCAAACTTTGCATGTCAAAATCATGCAGGCCACCAAGCTCGCGGCAAATGAAGGTAACATGCGCGGCTTTGCTCCCAGACGGCCTGACCATGCCCGCGACATCCCGCTTTCCTTTTTTTGCTTATCTATTCGCCTGCCTGCTGGGGCTTTTTGCCCTGGGTGGCTTCTGGTACGGCCTCGGTAAACCGGTGGTGCTGCCGGACGTCGCCAGCGCGACGCACAAGCTGCAATGCGCCTCCTACACCCCGTTCGACAAGGACCAATCGCCGTTCGACCAGCCGTTCAAGCTGCGCCCCGAGCGCATGGACGCCGACCTTGCGTTGCTGGCCACTCGCTTCGAATGCATCCGCACCTATTCCATGACCGGTCTCGAAGCCCTGCCCGACCTGGCACGCAAGCACGGCTTGAAGCTGATGATCGGCGCCTGGGTCAACAGCAACCCGGTTGACACCGCCAAGGAAGTCGACCTGCTGATCGCCTCGGCCAACGCCAACGCAGACGTGGTGACCTCGGTGATCGTCGGCAATGAAGCCCTGTTGCGCAAGGAAGTCACTGGCGCGCAACTGGCCACGCTCATTAATAAAGTCAAAAGCCAGGTCAAACAACCTGTCACTTACGCCGACGTCTGGGAGTTCTGGCTCAAGTACCCGGAAATCGCCCAAGCGGTGGATTTCCTGACCATCCATTTGCTGCCGTACTGGGAAGATGACCCCTCGAATATCGACGCCGCCCTGCAACATGTGGCCGAGGTCCGTCAGGTGTTCGGCAACAAGTTCGCACCCAAGGAGGTGATGATTGGCGAAACTGGCTGGCCCAGCGAAGGCCGCCAGCGTGAAACCGCCCTGCCAAGCCGGGTCAATGAAGCCAAGTTCATTCGCGGTTTTGTCATCATGGCCGAGCAACAAGGCTGGCATTACAACCTGATCGAAGCCTTCGACCAGCCATGGAAACGCGCCAGCGAAGGGGCGGTCGGGGGTTACTGGGGGCTGTTCGATGCCGATCGCCAGGACAAGGGCGTGCTCGCCGGTCCGGTGTCGAACGTGCCTTACTGGGCGCAGTGGCTGGTGGTGGGGGGTTTGATCTTCCTTGGCACGTTGATTCTCGGCGGCCGTGTACACAGCACTCGCGCAGCGCTGGTTCTACCGCTGCTGGGTGCACTGGCCGCTTGCTCGATTGGCGCCTGGGGCGACCTGGCCCGTGTCACTACGCGGTTTACCAGTGAATGGTTGTGGGTCGCTTTGCTGACGGCTTTGAATCTGTGGGTGCTGGCGCATGCGGCACTGACCCTGAGCGCTCGCACTGGCTGGCGCGGACGCGCGTTCGGCACGCTGGAACGTCGGGCGGGTTGGTTGCTCGCCGCGGCCGGTTTTGCCGCTGCGGTGACGATGCTGGAACTGGTGTTCGATCCGCGTTATCGCAGCTTCCCGAGTGTCGCATTCATCCTGCCGGCGCTGGTCTATCTGTGCCGCCCGGTAAGCGTGCCGCGTCGGGAGATTGCCCTGCTGACCTTCATCATCGGTGCTGGCATTGCGCCACAACTGTACCGTGAAGGGTTGCAGAATCAGCAGGCCTGGGGTTGGGCGCTGGTGAGTGTGTTGATGGTTGCAGCGTTGTGGCGCAGTTTGCGGGTGCGCAAGGTGTAATCGGCAAAGCAAGATCAAAAGATCGCAGCCTGCGGCTGCGATCTTTCTGTATCAGGCGACGCGGTTTTCCCGAACCAACCGCAACCCGGCAATCACCACCGCAAAAACAGCCAACGTCGTGTTGTACAACGCCAACGCTGGAAACCCGAACACCAGCGCGAGCACGGCCAACCACCACCCGGCCCGGCCCGGTAGCACAAAACCGATAGCGGCTGCCGCCAATGCCGCGAAGCCCAAGACATTGAAGTGAATCATCAGGCCCAGGCTCGAACGAGCCTGGCATTCCCAGCGACTCGCTTCGTCCACGCAGATGCCGACCCATTGAGCATCCTCCATGAAGCCATAACGCGCGCCATAACTGGCGGCTAGCCATAACGGCAGGAGAACGAGCAGCAGAATCACAGGCAGACGGCGGGACATGAAACACTCCAATAAACGAAAACGGCGGCCAGCTTAATCCCCCGCCAGCGGTAAGCAAGCGCGTGTAACAGATAATTGGTCACGAAATAGCTGCAAAGTGTATCGTCCAGCTACTATTACTCCGAAATTAGGCCTGATGGGTGCCGATCCAGGGCACTTTGACGCAAACCCCGTGGTCATAGCCTGCGAACTTCATTCGGTACCTCTCTCTAAGGGATCTAGTCATGCTCCATTCCTTGCGCTTCGCCGCCCTGTTTGGCGGCCTTATTTTGAGTGCGTCCGCACTGGCGGTAGACATCGACGCCGCCAGTTATGGCTACCCCTTGACCAACCCGTTCGAGGCGACCATTGCCACGACACCGCCGGACTTGCGTCCGGAGTTGCCGCTGGACGACGACATCAATCAGACCGACCGTAGCGTCAGATTGCGCCCGGAGCGTGAGTTCGACCTGCCAGACAACTTCTGGGCGGTGAAAAAACTCACCTACCGCATCGCCACACAAGATAAAGCCGCACCGCTGATCTTCCTGATCGCCGGCACCGGCGCGCGCTACGACAGCAGCCACAACGAATACCTGAAAAAGCTCTACTACAAGGCCGGCTACCACGTGGTGCAACTGTCGTCGCCCACCAGCTTCGACTTCATAAGCGCCGCCTCACGATTCGCCACACCCGGCATCACCAAGGAAGACGCCGAAGACATGTATCGGGTGATGCAGGCTGTGCGGGCACAAAACCCGAAAGTGCCCGTCACTGATTACTACCTGACCGGCTATAGCCTGGGCGCACTGGACGCGGCATTTGTCGCACACCTGGACGAAACCCGCCGTAGTTTCAATTTCAAGAAAGTCTTGTTACTCAACCCGCCGGTGAACCTCTACACCTCGATTACCAACCTGGACAAGCTGGTCCAGACCGAGGTCAAAGGCATCAACAACAGCACAACGTTCTATGAACTGGTGCTGAGCAAGCTGACGCGTTACTTCCAGCAGAAAGGCTACATCGACCTCAACGATGCCCTGCTCTACGACTTCCAGCAGTCCAAGCAGCACCTGAGCAACGAACAGATGGCCATGCTGATCGGCACTTCGTTCCGCTTCTCGGCAGCCGACATTGCCTTCACCTCGGACCTGATCAACCGTCGCGGCCTGATCACTCCACCGAAATACCCGATCACCGAAGGCACCACCCTCACGCCGTTCCTCAAACGCGCGCTGCAGTGCGACTTCGACTGTTACATCACCGAACAGGTCATCCCGATGTGGCGCGCCCGCACCGACGGAGGCAGCCTGCTGCAATTGATCGACCAGGTCAGTTTGTATGCACTCAAGGATTACCTGCACGACAGCCCGAAAATCGCCGTCATGCACAACGCCGACGACGTCATTCTCGGCCCTGGCGACCTTGGTTTCCTGCGCAAGACCTTTGGTGATCGTTTGACCGTTTATCCACTGGGCGGCCATTGCGGCAACCTTAATTACCGCGTCAACAGCGACGCCATGCTGGAGTTCTTCCGTGGCTAAATATCTCCTGCTTATCGCAGCGTTACTCTGTGCAGGCGTCGCCAATGCCGACAACAGCAAAGCCAACGCACCGGTTGTGATTGACAGTGACGGCTTCAAGGAGCCATTGAGCAAACTCAAATTCAACCCGGGGCTGGATCAGCGTGAGTTCGAACGCTCGACGCTTAACGCGCTGAACATCTACGACCCGCTGGAAGAGTGGAACCGGCGCGTCTACCACTTCAACTACCGCTTCGACCAATGGGTATTCCTGCCAGTGGTCGATGGCTATCGCTACATCACGCCGAACTTCCTGCGTACCGGCGTCAGCAACTTCTTCAACAACCTCGGTGACGTGCCGAACCTGTTGAACAGCCTGCTGCAGTTCAAGGGTCAGCGCTCGATGGAAACCACCGCGCGGCTGCTGTTCAACACCACCCTCGGCATCGCGGGCCTGTGGGACCCGGCCACCGCCATGGGTCTACCGCGCCAGAACGAAGACTTCGGCCAGACGCTGGGCTTCTACGGTGTGCCAAGCGGCGCCTACTTCGTGTTGCCGATCCTCGGCCCTTCGAACATCCGCGACACCGGCGGCCTGGTGGTGGACTTCAGCGCGGAATCGGCGATCAACTTCCTGAACGTCTCCGAAGTCAGCTCCAACCATCCTGAGGTCTGGCTACTGCGTGGCGTCGACAAGCGCTACCAGACCAGCTTCCGCTATGGCCAGCTGAACTCGCCGTTCGAGTACGAGAAAGTGCGCTACGTGTACACCGAGTCGCGCAAGTTGCAGATCGCCGAGTAATGCTTCCTTGAGACCGTTCCCACGCTATGAACTGACCCCCAAAGGTTGGACACAACCTTTGAGGGTGTCATGGGTAAGTACACAGAGCGGGCAAAACTCGCAGCCGTGCAAAGCTATTGTTCCGGC
>NZ_JBTEYL010000020.1:0-99869 GCF_054330215.1 Pseudomonas sp. Ma2-10
CCGGAACAATAGCTTTGCACGGCTGCGAGTTTTGCCCGCTCTGTGTACTTACCCATGACACCCTCAAAGGTTGTGTCCAACCTTTGGGGGTCAGTTCACGCAGTGGGAACGATCAGAAGCCTAACCCTCCGGACGCAGCATCAACACCGCCAGCGGCGGCAGGTTCAATGCCAACGAAAGCGCCTGGCCATGGCTCGGTTCCTCCTCGGTAAACGCCCCGCCGCTGTTGCCATAGTTCGAACCGGCGTAAGTGGCCGCATCGCTGTTGATCACCTCGCTCCAACGCCCGGCAAACGGTACGCCGATGCGATAACCCTCACGCGGCACCGGCGTGAAGTTAGCCACCACCAACACCGGCCGGCCGTCCCTGCTCCAGCGCATGAAGGCGTAGACGCTGTTGACTGCATCATCACCAATCAACCATTGGAAGCCTTGCGGCGCGTCGTCCTGATCATGCAGCGCCGGCTCTTCGCGATACAGCCGATTAAGATCGCCGACGAGTTTCTGCACACCTTTGTGTTCCGAGTACTGCAGCAAGTACCAGTCGAGTTGTTGATCGTGGTTCCACTCACGCCACTGACCAAATTCGCAGCCCATGAACAACAGCTTTTTGCCCGGATGTGCCCACATGAAACTGAGATAGGCGCGCAAGTTGGCAAATTTCTGCCAGCGGTCGCCGGGCATCTTGTCTATCAACGAGTGCTTGCCGTGTACCACCTCGTCGTGGGAGATCGGCAGGATGAAGCGCTCGGACCAGGCATACACCAGGCCGAAGCTCAGCTCGTTGTGATGATGAGCGCGGTACACCGGGTCCTGCTGGATGTAGTGCAACGAATCGTGCATCCAACCCATGTTCCATTTGTAGTCAAAGCCCAGTCCGCCCTGTTGCGTGCCCTGGCTGACACCCGGCCATGCGGTGGATTCTTCGGCAATCACCAGCGCGCCAGGGGCTTCGAGGTTGACCACGTCATTGAGATGGCGCAGGAAGTCGATGGCTTCGAGGTTTTCCCGACCGCCGTGACGGTTTGGCACCCATTCGCCGGCCTTGCGCGAGTAGTCGCGATACAGCATCGAAGCCACGGCATCGACCCGCAGACCGTCGACGTGGAAATGTTTGAGCCAGTGAAGCGCCGAGGCCAGCATGTAACCGTGTACTTCGGTGCGACCAAGGTTGTAGATCAGCGTGTCCCAGTCCTGATGGAAGCCTTCCTGCGGGTTGCCGTATTCGTACAGCGCAGTGCCGTCGAATTGCGCCAGACCGTGGGTATCGGTCGGAAAATGGGCCGGCACCCAGTCGAGGATCACGCCGATGTCGGCCTGGTGGCAGGCATTGATGAACGCGGCGAAGTCATCCGGCGTACCGTAGCGGGCACTTGGGGCGAATTGCGACAGCAACTGATAGCCCCAGGAACCGCCGAACGGATGTTCCATGATCGGCATCAGCTCGATGTGGGTAAAGCCCAGATCCTTCACGTAAGGAATCAGCCGCTCGGCCAGTTCGTGCCAGGTGTACAGGCGCGCAACTTCGCCCAAATCGTCCAACTCACATTGCCAGGATCCGGCATGCAGCTCGTAGATCGACAGCGGCGCACTCGCCCGATGACGGTCGCCCCGGGATTGCATCCACTCCTGATCCTGCCAATCGATGCTCAGCGGCGAAGCGACTTTTGATGCGGTGTCCGGCGGCAGCGAGGTGGCCAGCGCCATCGGGTCGGCCTTGAGCGGCAGAATGCCGTGGCTGCCAAGGATTTCGTATTTGTACGTTTCCCCTGCGTGCATGCGCGGGACGAAAATTTCCCATACACCCGTAGGATGACGCAAGCGCATCGGGTGCCGGCGACCGTCCCAGTTGTTGAAGTCACCCACCACCGACACCCTTTTGGCATTAGGTGCCCATACGGCGAATCGCACGCCATCGACACCGTCGACCGCCTTCAACTGCGCACCCAGGCAAGCGCTGAGATCGCGGTGATTGCCTTCGGCGAACAGGTACAAGTCCATCTCGCCGAGCAACGGGCCAAAGCTGTAAGGGTCCTCGGAAATCTGTTCGCCGCCGGCCCACCGGATTTGCAGCAGATACGGCTGCGCCCGATCGAAGTGCCCGACGAACAGACCTGGCGTCTGGGTGGCCTCAAGGTTGCCGAGTTCCTCCCCGGAGTCCTTGGCCAGTACCTGCACGCTCAAGGCGTCCGGCAAATAAGCCCGAATGAATTGCCCGCCGGCACCGTCGTCGTGGGGGCCGAGAATTGCAAAGGGGTCGTGATGTTCGGCGCGTACCAGCGCGTCGATGTCCCGCGATCTGGGCAGCAACACTTCTTTAGCGTGACCCTGTTCCTTTTTCGAGAAACTCATGACTACTCTCCACCAAGATCGGAAAAGGGTTTAAGCCCACTCAATAACCCATACAAGCCGTGCAACGGCACGGGCAACCATGTGGGGCGATTTTCTGCCTCATAGGCCACTTCATACGCTGCCTTCTCCAGGCCGAACAACGCCAGTGCGGCGTCCTCGCCTTCCGGATCTTGCCATGCATGAGCAAGACTAGCTGCCGCCAGCCGATAGGCGTCGACAAATGCTTGTCTTGCTTCATTTAAATAGCGATCAGCGACACGTTGACGAGCGGCTTTGGCATCGGCCGAGTTATCGACGTTGTGCACATTGATCGCCATCGCCGCAGCGTAGTCAAAGGAACGCAATACGCCACTGACGTCTTTGTACGGGCTGTGTTTGCCCCGTCGCTCATGCAGCGGCCGCGCCGGTTCGCCTTCGAAGTCGATCAAGTAAGCATCGCCCTTGATCACCAGCACCTGGCCCAGGTGCAAGTCGCCGTGGACGCGAATGCGCAGACCACCAACGGCTTTTTTGCCCAACGCCTGAACATGACTGAGGATGGCTTTTTTGTTGTCCAGTAAACGAGCGACCAAGGCTTTGTCTGCCGGGTTCAATTCGCTTTGATGCTGTTTGAGCAACTTCAGCGCGTGCTCCAGTTGCGCCACCACGTCCTTGGCGCAGGCCAGGGCATCTTTCTGGGTGGTGACGTTCGGGGCGAAGTCGGGGTTGTCGCTGGGCGCCGCCAGCAGCTGATGCATTTCACCAAGACGCTGACCGAGCATGCCGGCGAAGTCTCTCAGCTCACCCAAGGCGTTGTAGTGTTGCTCTTGCTCGGACATGGCGTCGGCCAGTTCGTCGCGCAGAGCCCGTTCGAGGTTGTTCTGGGTCCATTCCCAGGCGTCACCCTGATTGCTCAAATAGCCTTGGGCAATCATCAGCAGACTTTCCTCGCCCGCCGGATCGCGGCGAACGACCGAACCCAGCAGCGGCGAGATGTTGCGGAAACCGGCGAGGGTCAGGAACGCGCTCATTTCCAGTTCCGGGTGCACGCCAGACGCGATCTTGCGGATCAGTTTCAACACCAGGCTGTTGCCGATCACCACCGAACTGTTGGACTGCTCGGCGGACAGATAACGCACGTGTGATTCCCCGGTCAGACCGAGTTTCGCCAGCTCCGACGTCGGTTCGAAGCAGATATCGCCCGCCGTGGATGGCAATACGGTACTACTTTGCATGCCTTGCAATACCGCATGCACAAAGGTGTCGAGGCTGAAGGCATCGGTGATCAAGCCGACCTGACGCACGCGCCGAACCCGAGACAACGCCAGTTGCTGAGGCAACGCGGCACCCACCTGATCTTCGGAGATGAACCCGAATGGCAACTGATAACGGCTGGTCTGGCCGCCGCTGGTGACGTCGATTTCACTCAACAGCACGGGATGCAGCGGATCGCCGAAGCGCACACCGTAAGCGATGTTGACCTGTTCGATGGCCGCGTCCTTGCCGGCAAACCAGCGCCGATTCTGTAGCCAGCTCGGCAAGATGCCCTGCTCCAGCGTCCCGCAGGACGGTGCTTCGAGCAGTTCTTCCATGCGTTTTTTCAGCACCAGCGTGGTGAAGTCCGGCAGGCTTTGAGCCGGTTCCACGTGCCAGCTCGGCATCTGGTTCTCCGCCGCCAATACGAACCAATAGAAGCCGTACGGGGCCAGGGTCAGCAGGAAATTCAGCTGACCAATAGGCGGGAAGGCGTTACCGCCGAGCATCTCCACCGGCACCATGCCGACGTAGGCCGAGAGGTCCAGCTCCGCCGCTTGCGCGCTACGGGACACGTTGGCCACGCACAAGATGATTTCGTGCTTGCCGTCCGGCCCGGTGAATTCCCGGGTGTAGGCCAGGATCCGCCGGTTGCTCGGCGACAGCATTTTCAGTGTGCCGCGACCGAAGGCCTTGGACTGCTTGCGCACAGCGAGCATACGCCGGGTCCAGTTCAGCAGTGAATGCGGGTCGCCAGCCTGGGTTTCAACGTTGACCGACAGGTAACCGTATTGCGGGTCCATAATCGGTGGCAACACCAGGCTGGCCGGGTCGGCGCGGGAGAAACCGCCGTTACGGTCAATCGACCACTGCATGGGCGTGCGCACGCCGTCACGGTCGCCGAGGTAGATGTTGTCACCCATGCCGATTTCATCGCCGTAATACAGGGTTGGCGTGCCAGGCATAGAGAGCAGCAAACTGTTCAGTAACTCCACACGACGACGGTCGCCCTCCATCAATGGCGCCAAGCGGCGGCGAATGCCGAGGTTGATCCGCGCCCGACGGTCAGCCGCATAGTAATTCCACAGGTAATCGCGTTCCTTGTCGGTGACCATTTCCAGGGTCAGCTCATCGTGGTTGCGCAGGAAAATCGCCCACTGACAGTTGGCCGGGATCTCCGGGGTCTGGCGCAGAATGTCGGTGATCGGGAAACGGTCTTCCTGGGCCAGTGCCATGTACATGCGCGGCATCAGCGGAAAATGGAACGCCATGTGACATTCGTCGCCGTTCAGGCCTATGGCGTCGGTGTCGCCGAAGTACAGCTGCGTGTCTTCCGGCCATTGGTTGGCCTCGGCCAGCAGCATGCGGTCCGGGTAATTGGCGTCGATTTCGGCACGGATCTGCTTGAGGATATCGTGGGTCTCGGGCAGGTTTTCGTTGTTGGTGCCGTCGCGTTCGATCAGATACGGAATCGCGTCCAGACGCAGACCGTCAATGCCCATGTCCAGCCAGTAGCGCATCACCGACAGCACGGCTTTCATGACTTGCGGGTTATCGAAATTCAGGTCTGGCTGGTGGGAATAGAAGCGATGCCAGAAGTACTGGCCGGCCACCGGGTCCCAGGTCCAGTTGGACTTTTCGGTGTCGAGAAAAATGATTCGAGTGCCGTCGTACTTTTGATCGTCATCCGACCAGACGTAAAAGTCCCGCGCCGCCGAACCGGGTTTGGCTTTGCGCGCACGCTGAAACCAGGCGTGCTGGTCCGAGGTGTGGTTGATGACCAGTTCGGTAATGACCCGAAGGCCACGTTTGTGGGCTTCCGAGATGAAACGTTTGGCGTCTGCCATGGTGCCGTAATCAGAATGCACGCCACGGTATTCGGCAATGTCGTAGCCGTCATCGCGCCGTGGCGAGGGATAGAACGGCAACAGCCAGATGGTGTTGACGCCCAGATCGGCAATGTAATCGAGTTTGGCGATAAGACCAGGAAAGTCGCCGATGCCGTCATTGTTGGAGTCGAAAAAAGACTTAACGTGAACCTGATAGATGACCGCATCCTTGTACCAGAGCGGGTCCTTGATAAAGGTGGCTGCCTTGGGTTTCTTCGCCATTTGAAACTCCTGTTTAATTCGAAAGTCGCAGAGCCGAGCGCCTGCCTCAAACGCGATGGTTACTTGTGGGGGCAAGCTCGCGTCCACAGGTCCTGCGTTTACACAGTAATTCGCCAGATCCCGAACGGCTGATGCTCCGGGTCGATCCGCATAAATTGGTACTTGCCGTGCCAGGTCCAGCGATGACCACTCATCAAGTCTTCGCCCTGGGTGCTGGCATCGTCGGGCAAGCCCATTTCCCACAGCGGCAATTCGAAACTCGCTTCCTGGACGTTATGCGGATCAAGGCTGACGGCCACCAGAATGAAATTGCTGCCATCCGCGCTGCGTTTGCCGAAATACAGAATGTTGTCGTTCCAGGCGTTGTAGACCTTCAAGCCCAGATGCGTCTGCAACGCCGGGTTTTGCCGGCGGATGCGGTTGAGTTGGGCGATCTCGGCAATGATGTTGCCCGGTGCGTTGAAGTCCCGTGGGCGGATTTCGTACTTCTCGGAATTGAGGTACTCCTCCTTGCCCGGCACCGGTGCCGCTTCGCACAGTTCAAAGCCTGAATACATGCCCCACAGGCCGGAGCCCATGGTGGCCAGCGCCGCGCGGATCAGAAAACCGGCGCGGCCCGACTCATGCAAAAACGCCGGGTTGATGTCCGGTGTGTTGACGAAGAAGTTCGGCCGGAAGCATTCACGCCACGGTGACGCGTTGAGCTCAGTGAAATAGGTGGCCAGCTCGGACTTGCTGTTGCGCCAGGTGAAGTAGGTGTAGCTCTGGGAGTAACCGACCTTGCCCAACCGCGCCATCATTGCCGGGGTGGTGAAGGCTTCGGCCAGGAAGATCACCTCTGGGTACAGCGCTCGCACATCAGCAATCAGCCATTGCCAGAATGGCAGCGGCTTGGTGTGAGGGTTGTCGACGCGAAACAGCTTTACGCCCTCCTCGACCCAACCCACCACGATGTCGCGCAACTCGACCCAAAGACTCGGAATCGCATCGGTGGCATAGAAATCGACGTTGACAATGTCCTGGTATTTTTTCGGCGGGTTCTCGGCGTATTTGATCGTGCCGTCCGGCCGCCAGTTGAACCAGCCCGGATGCTGCTGCAGCCATGGGTGATCCTGGGAACACTGAATCGCGAAGTCGAGGGCGATTTCCAGCCCATGGTCAGCGGCTGCCGCGACAAGACGCCGGAAGTCTTCGCGACTGCCCAGCTCCGAATGAAGGGTTTCATGCCCACCCTCTTCGCTGCCAATGGCATACGGACTGCCTGGATCATCCGGCCCGGCGGTCAGGGCGTTGTTCGGGCCTTTGCGGTAACTGCGGCCGATCGGGTGGATCGGCGGGAAATACAGCACATCGAAGCCCATGTCCTGGATCATCGGCAGTCGCGAATGCACATCGTTGAAGGTGCCATGACGGGCCGGATCGTCAGTGATCGAGCGCGGAAACAGTTCATACCAACTGGCAAACTGAGCCAGGTCCCGTTCGACGTCGAGCGGGTACTCAGGGCTGATGCTCAAATAAACACGATGATTGGCCTGCGTCATCAACTCGGCGCTACGCTGGTGCACAAACAGCTCGACCTGCTCGATTTCGAGCAGGCTCGACAATTCACGGTGCAGCTCCGCCAGTTGTTCACTCAGCGGCCCTTCGGTGCGTTCGGCGGCTTGCTGGACCAGCGTTCGCCCCTCCTGCAACTCCAGGTGGACCGGCACCCTGGCTGCGTGTTTTTTCTCCAGCTCATAACAGAAGCTGGCGAACTGATCGATCCAGGCTTCGATGCAAAACACATAACGGCCCTGGCGCGCGACCCGGAACTGGCCCTGCCAACCGTTATTGCCCAAGTCGGTCATGACTTCGCTTTGCCAGGCCTCGTCACCTTCGGCGTGCCAGCGCACTCGCACGGCCAACGTGTCGTGACCGTCGGCGAACACTTTGCTGGTCACCACCACGTCCTGACCCACCACTGCTTTGACGGCGAACTGCCCACCATCGAGGGTCGGCATGGTGTTTTCGATGGCGATGCGCGGTAGCAGTAACGCCTGCGACAGCGCCATATGAGGGTTGTAGTTAAGCTCTGTGGGTTTTTCAGCAGTCATCGAGCATCTCTCCTTTACGCCCCATGGACGCTCTTGTACCTGATATTCATTGCGTAAGACTGTCCGCCCCGCAATGAACTCACTTAGGTTCCGAGCGACCGGCGCCGGTAAAAGTTCACGGGGATTTGCCTGGGCCTTCGCGGGAATCAATTCCTTTACACCGTGGTCAACACACTTAAGCACGACTTACGCCATGTGCCACTGGAGGTTGAATTTATGAGCATTCCAATCCCTGCCGAAACACCGGATCCAAACATCGACAGCCCGGCGCCGACCGAGCCTGCGCCGGTGCCTGAGCAAGACCCGCCCGGCACTACCCCGCCTCCCCGGGAGGAGCCTGCGCAAACCACACCGCCGGTGGTCGCTACAACGGTGGTCTGCGACGACCATTAATCGGTTACACAGAACGATGATCCTCGACGGTGCCCTAACACTTTAGAACCCCCAGAAAAAAGGACACCTCCATGACGGTGCGCATCGAAAACCAGACCTGCTTTTTTACCCTCGAAAACGGCGAGGAAATTCGTTTGTGTCCCGACGTCACCATCATTACCGACTCGGAAAAAGCCATGTCGGCGGTGGAGCTCAATGACCAGCGCGTCTACATTACCGAAGCAGAAGCCGACGCATTGACCGTAGCAGGCGCAGTCGACGGGCGTAAGCATTTGAAGGCCACCGACAGTGATTCGGTGATTTGACTGACCCGGATCAACAACACCCGCAGACGCTTGTTATGGGTGTCTGCGCCCCCCAGCAGCAGGTGCATCAACTTGTCGCAGGCCGCGGATCAACGCCCATCTGATCCGCTTTTTATTGCAATAGGTGAGTCTGTTATGCAAACAGATCGCCGCTCATAGTGCTCAGGCCTGATGGAGGCTGATGAGCGAAAGACCATGAGCGATAGAATCCCCGTCCGAAGTGTTGAAAGTGCACCGCTAGTGCAAAGCTACGAGCCTTCGCGTCCAAAGATGAAGGCCAAGTCCAGCGACAACCTGATTCACACCCGCAGTTTCACCGGTGTATTCCGCACCCTGCGCATGAGCGGCGCGGTTTTTTTGTTTTTGCTGTTCTTCGCCACGGTGTGGTTGAACTGGGGCGGGCGCCAGGCGGTGCTCTGGGACCTTTGCGAAAGCAAATTCCACATTTTCGGCGCAACCTTCTGGCCGCAGGATTTCATCCTGCTGTCGGCGCTGCTGATCATCGCCGCATTCGGTCTGTTTGCGATCACCGTGTTCGCCGGGCGAGTCTGGTGCGGTTACACCTGCCCACAGAGTTCCTGGACCTGGATCTTCATGTGGTGCGAGAAGCTCACCGAAGGCGAACGTAACCAGCGGATCAAACTGCAAGCCGCACCCTGGGGCCTGAACAAACTGATCCGCCGCTCGGCCAAACACACCTTGTGGTTGGCCATCAGCCTGTTGACCGGCCTGACCTTTGTTGGCTACTTCACCCCGATCCGGCCACTGGCCGAAGAACTGCTGACCTTGCAGATGGGCGGCGTCAGCCTGTTCTGGGTGCTGTTCTTTACCGGCGCGACATACATCAACGCCGGTTGGCTACGTGAAGCGGTGTGCATGCACATGTGTCCGTATGCGCGGTTCCAGAGCGTGATGTTCGACAAAGACACCCTGACCATCTCCTATGACGTCGCCCGTGGTGAAAACCGTGGTCCGCGCAAACGTGACGCGGCGCCGGCTGAAGTCGGCCTCGGTGATTGCATCGACTGCCAGTTGTGCGTGCAAGTCTGCCCGACCGGCATCGACATCCGCGACGGCCTGCAGATGGAATGCATCGGCTGCGCCGCGTGTATCGACGCCTGTGATTCGATCATGGACAAAATGGGCTACGCCCGCGGGCTGATCAGTTATACCTCGGAGCATCAGTTGCAAGGTGGCAAGGCTCACCTGTTGCGGCCACGGTTGATCGGTTACACCGCGGTGCTGTTGGTGATGATCGGTGCGTTTGCCCTGGCGCTGGTGGAGCGGCCGATGGTCTCGCTGGACGTGAGCAAGGATCGTGGCCTGTTCCGCGAGAACAGTCAGGGGCAGATCGAAAACATCTACAGCCTGAAAGTCATTAACAAGACCCAGCAACGTCAGGATTACCGTCTGGCCCTGGTCGATGGCGAAGGCTTCCTGCTTCAAGGCAAGACCGAATTGAGCCTGGCGCCGGGCGAGATTGTGGATGTGCCGGTGTCGGTGGCAATGACCACGGAACGACCGAGCAGCAGTTCGCAGACGCTCAGCTTCAAGATTGTCGACAGCGATGAAGCGCAGATTTATAGCGTGGCGAAGAGTCGGTTTGTGGCGCCGATGAATCGTTGATCCCTTAAACTGCGGTGCCCTATGGCGAGGGGCTGGCCCCTCGCCACAACAGCTAATTGAACCCATTCGATGGCGGGACTTAGATGAAGCGCTACGAAAAATTCGCCGACGACATCGCTGAGCTGATCCGCTCCGGTGTTCTCGGCCCCGGCCAGCGCGTGCCATCGGTGCGCTACGCCAGCCAGACCTACGGGGTCAGCCCGTCCACGGTGTTCCAGGCCTACTACCTGCTCGAACGCCGCGGCCTGATTCGCGCTCGCCCGCGTTCCGGCTACTTCGTCAACGCACACGCACCGAGCCCGTTCTCGGAGCCGGTGATCAGCAGCCAGGTCAACGAGTCCACCGAGGTCGACGTCAGCGAACTGGTGTTCTCGGTCCTCGACTCGATCAAGGACCCAAACACCGTGCCCTTCGGCTCGGCCTTCCCCAGCCCGACCCTGTTCCCGCTGCAGCGCCTGTCGCGCTCCCTGGCCAGCGCCGCGCGAGAGATGGACCCACGCATGGTCGTCACCGACATGTCGCCGGGCAACCCGCAGCTCCGCCGGCAAATCGCCCTGCGCTACATGGTCGGCGGGCTGATGCTACCCATCGAAGAACTGCTGATCACCAACGGCGCGCTGGAAGCGCTGAACCTGTGCCTGCAAGCAGTCACCGAGCCCGGCGATCTGGTGGCCATCGAAGCCCCGGCGTTCTACGCCTGCCTGCAAATTCTGGAGCGGCTGAAACTCAAAGCCGTGGAAATTCCTGTGCATCCGCGCGATGGCATCGACCTTGGCGTACTCGCGAAAACCCTGGCACGGCACCCGATCAAGGCTGTCTGGTGCATGACCAGTTTCCAGAACCCGATGGGCGCGACGATGCCCGAGGCGAAGAAGCAGGAACTGGTTGAGCTATTGCGCAGCCATCAAGTGCCGTTGATCGAGGACGATGTCTACGCAGAGTTGTATTACGGCCAACAAGCGCCCAAACCGGCCAAGTCTTTTGATACCGAAGGGCTGGTGATGCATTGCGGTTCGTTCGCCAAAAGCCTGGCCCCCGGCTACCGCATCGGCTGGGTCGCCGCCGGGCGTTATGCGCAGAAGATCGAGCGGCTGAAACTCATGACGTCGCTGTGTGCGTCGATGCCTGCCCAGGCAGCCATTGCCGATTACCTGCAACACGGCGGCTATGACCGGCACTTGCGAAAACTGCGTTACGCCCTGGAAGAGCAGCAAAGCGCGATGCTCGCCGCTATCGCGCGCTACTTCCCGGCACAAACCCGCGTCAGCCAACCGGCCGGCGGTTACTTCCTTTGGCTGGAGTTGCCACCGCAGATGGATTCGCTGAAGTTGTTTCAGATGGCGTTGGCGCAAGGGATCAGCATTGCGCCCGGCCCGATTTTTTCACCGACCCGGCGCTTCAGAAATTGTATCCGGCTGAATTACGGCAGCCCCTGGGATGAGACAGCCGAGCAGGCGATGGAGACGTTGGGCCGGATTGTGCGTTCGTTCTGAAGGATTGTTCCCCCCTGGGAACGAGCAACGCTGAAGGATTAACGCCCGCCGCCGAGGTCGACGAATGTCCCGGTCGCATAGGACGCCTTGTCCGACAGTAACCACACAATCGCCTCGGCCACTTCTTCCGCCCGTCCGCCCCGAGCCATCGGAATCGCCGACTCCAGCTTGCTGACCCGATCCGGGTCACCGCTCAACGCATGGAAATCGGTGTAGATGTAACCGGGGCGCACGGCGTTGACGCGGATGCCTTCGCCGGCCACTTCTTTGGACAGGCCGATGGTAAAGGTATCGAGCGCACCTTTGGAGGCGGCGTAGTCGACGTATTCGCTTGGCGCGCCCAGGCGTGAGGCTACCGAAGACACGTTAACGATGCTGCCACCCTGCCCACCATGCTTGGGCGACATGCGCAGGATCGCGTGTTTCGCGCAGAGGATCGGCGCCAGGACGTTGGTTCTGAGGATTTTGAGAATACGGAATTCAGACATTTCATCGATCCGGGATTTATGTCCGACGGTGCCGGCGTTGTTCACCAATGCCGTGACCCGGCCCAACTCAGTGTCCACGCGATGGAACAGCGCAATCACTTCATCTTCGATGCTGACGTCAGCGCGCACCGCGATGGCTTGGGCACCGAGGGCGCGGACCTGTTCCAGCACAGTTTGCGCAGCGGATTCGTCGGCCAGGTAATTGATGCAGATCCGATAGCCTTGTTCGGCGGCCAACAGGGCTGTGGCGGCGCCGATACCGCGGCTGCCGCCAGTGATGACGATGACTTTGTCCATGCGAAATTCCCCCCATTTCCAAGCGTTAGCAGTCGGGGGCAAGAATAACCGTCATCACTGGCTTTTGCATGGGCTCACATCAATCACAGTGCTCTCAACTCACCGCCAATTGCTCTGCGTGCAGAATATCTACCATGAAGCGTTCGGCCGGCAACGGGTGCCCGAGCAGATAACCCTGCAGCGAATCACAACCGAGTTGCGTCAGAAAGTCTTGCTGCGAATCGGTCTCCACCCCCTCGGCGACGATCCGCAACCCTAGCGCCTGACCGAGGGCCACGATGGCGGAAACGATGGCGGCGTCATCGCTGTCATGCTCCAGGTCGCGGACAAAACCCCGGTCGATTTTCAGTTCGTTAGCCGGCAGGCGCTTGAGGTACATCAGGCTCGAATAGCCGGTGCCAAAGTCGTCGATCGATAGGTCGACACCCATTGTCGAAAGCTCCTGAAGCACCGTCATGCTCGCATCGGCATCGCTCATGGCAGTGGTTTCTGTGATCTCGAGGGTCAGGCTGTTGGCCGGCAAATGGTGAGTGGCCAAGGCCTGGGCGACGCTCTGGACCAGGCCTGTGTGGCAGAACTGCAGGGCAGAAAGGTTCACCGCGATGCGCCAGTTGGTGTACCCGAGCACGTACCACTCGCGCATCTGACGGCAGGCTTCGTTGAGCACCCATTCGCCAATCGGAATGATCAGCCCGGTCTTTTCCGCCAGTTCGATGAACTTGTCCGGCAGCAACATGCCCTGGGTCGGATGCATCCAGCGCAGCAACGCCTCGGCACCGACCGGCCGGCCATTGTTGGCATCGAACTTGGGTTGGTAATAGAGACTGAACTGCTGCTGATCGAGGGCGAGACGCAGGTCCTGCAACAGTTGCAGCTGTTTGCGCGCGTTGTTGTTCATCGAGGCATCGAAGAAGCTATAGCCGTTTTTCCCCGCGCCCTTGGCGTGATACATCGCCGCGTCGGCGTTCATCAACAACTCTTCGGCGGTTTCACCGTTACCCGGATAAATCGCGATGCCGATACTGGCGGAAATCTGCAAATCATGTTCGGCGACCCGGAACGAACGCGCGATCAACCCGACCTGACGGGCTGCCAGGCTCAATGCATCATCCTGCTCGCCGAGTTGCACCAGCAATACGAACTCGTCACCGCCGATCCGTGCCAGGGTGTCCTGGCTGCGCAAATCTTCGCGCAAGCGCAGACCGACCTCACGCAACAACAGATCACCCATATGGTGACCGAAGGCATCGTTAACCGGTTTGAAACCGTCCAGATCGATGAACATCAACGCGAAACAACTGCCTTGCTCGCGCACCTTCGACATCGCCTGATCGATGCGATCAGCCAGCAACACCCGATTCGGCAGACCGGTCAGGGTGTCATGCAGGGCCAGTTGGGTCAGTTCACGGTTGGCCTCGGTCAATGAGTGGGCAAGCACTGCGGTGCGAGCCTCAAGGCGTGCATCGAGGATCGAGGTCAGCAAGGCAAGGCTCAACACTGCCAAGGTGGTGATCAGCACCAGATTGTCCAGGCCCTTACCGTTCAGGCCGCCGGCGGCCGCGCCACAGAAGCTGCCGTCCGGGAAACGCGCCGCCGCCATGCCGGTGTAATGCATGCCGACGATCGCAAAACCCATGATCACCGCCGCACCGCCACGGATCAGGCTGACATAAGGCGTGTGCTGGCGCAGGCGGAAAGCGATCCACAACGCGGCGCCCGAGGCGGCTACGGCGATAAGCAGCGAGGCGCCGAACAGCGTCGGATCGTAATCGATACCCGGCTGCATACGCATGGCGGCCATGCCGGTGTAGTGCATCGCGCTGATTCCGCTGCCCATGACCAGCGCGCCGAATGCCAATTGCCAGGCTGGCAATTGGGGCTGGCTGACCAGCCACAGGGCAAAGCCGCAGGACAGGATGGCAATCAACAGTGAGAGCAATGTGATGCCGACGTCGTAGCCGATGTCGATGGGCAATTTGAACGCGAGCATGCCGATGAAATGCATCGACCACACGCCAACCCCCATGGCGAAGGCGCCGCCGGCCGTCCATAGATACACGGCACGGCCCTTGGCCGTAGCGATGCGTTCGGTCAGGTCGAGCGTGGTATAGGAGGCGAGAATCGCCACAAAAAGCGAGATGATAACCAGCGTGGGGGAATAGTTACCGATGAGCATGAGACTTCTCGCGACAGCCCTCCTTCTCGGAGGGCAAGTCGAGCGATTGTACTGATTGCGCAAAAGAACGCACTGACAAAATTAGCAAAAGGCCATCAAGTCGATGAACCGTTTATTCTAAGGTTTCACATTAAGTACCGTTTTTTCGCTTACTTGCAACGCCCCATCCCAGCCACCGCCCAGCGCCGCGATCAACTGCACACTGGCAATCAACCGGCTCTGCAACAGGCTCAGCATGCTGCGTTCATTGTTCAACGCTGTGGCCTGAACGACCACCACGTCCAGATAAGCGATCACACCGGCCTTGTACTGGTTTTGGGTCAGACGCAAGGACTCGCGCGCCGCCTCCAGTGCTTCCTGGCGCACGCCCGCTTCGTCTTCCAGAACCTTAAGCTGCACCAGATAGTTTTCCACTTCACGCAAGCCATCGAGCACGGTCTGGCGGTACTTGGCCACTGTTTCGTCGTAGGCCGCTTCGCTGCGGTCAACTTCCGCAGAGCGCTGACCGCCGTCGAACAAGGTCATGGCCAATTGCGGTCCGACCGACCAGAAGCGGTTTGGCACGCTGATCCAATTGGAAGAGGTGCTGCTGCTGTAACCACCGTTCAGACTCAGGGTGAAGTCCGGGTAATAGGCCGCCTTGGCCACGCCAATATTGGCATTGGCGGCCATCACCGAGCGTTCGGCGGAGGCGATGTCGGGGCGGCGCTCGAGCAATTGCGAAGGCAAGTTCAGGGGCACCTGGGGCAACGCAGGGATGTTTTGGGTTTCAGCCAGGCTGAACTCGGCCGGCGGTAACCCGATCAGTACGGCAATGGCGTTCTCGAATTGGGCGCGCTGCCAGATCAAATCAACCATGTCAGCCTGGGTGCTTTTAAGCTGAGTCCGGGCCTGCGCCACAGCATCCTTGCCGGAGACACCGGCGCGATACTGGTTTTCAGTCATCGTCAGCGAGCGCTGATAGGCCTCGACCGTCGCCTCCAGCAGGCGTTTCTGCTCGTCGATCACGCGCAATTGCAGGTAGTTCTGCACCAGTTCCGACTGCTGACTCAAGCGCATCGCCGCCAGATCGGCAAAACTCGCCTCGGCGTTGGCGGTGTCGGCTTCAAGGCCTCGGCGCAGCTTCCCCCAAACGTCAGCCTCCCAACTGACTCCGGCCTGTGCGGTGTAAGTGTCGCGAATGCCACTGGAAGAGCTGGTCAGACTTGAACTGCTGCTGCCGGTGCCCTGGCTGGAGCGGTTTTTTCCGACGGTCAGGTCCACGGTCGGAAAAAACGCGCCACGGGCACTGCGCACCAAGGCCTGGGCCTGTCGGTACTGGGCTTCGGACTGCGCGACAGTCTGGTTGGCACTGTTGAGATGTTCAACCAGGCCATTGAGCTGCTGATCGCCATACAACTCCCACCACGCGCCGCGGGCCAGAGAATCGCTGGGATTGGCCTGACGCCAACCCGCCGCCGCCTTGTATTGCACCGGTGCAGCCGCTTGCGGGCGCTGGTAATCCGGGCCGATGGCGCAGGCGCTGAGCATCGCCACGCACAGCGCCAGGCTCAACAAACGCGAGCCTCGGGCCGTTACCAGCGGTGCAGCCTGAGTGATAAGCGAACGGTCAGTCATAGCGGAGTTTCCAGAGCAGCATCGGTACGCACCCCACGCCAGTGGTTGAATCGATGGCGCAGTTTGTCGAGATAGAGGTAAACCACCGGGGTGGTGTAAAGGGTCAGCACCTGGCTGAAAATCAGCCCGCCGATGATGGTCAGGCCCAGTGGCTGACGCATTTCCGCACCTTCGGCGCGGCTCAGCAGCAACGGTAACGCACCGAGGATCGCCGCCAGGGTGGTCATCAGAATCGGCCTAAGACGTTGCAAGCAAGCGCTGCGAATCGATTCCAGCGGCGTCATGCCCTGATGCCGTTCCAACTGCAAGGCGAGGTCAATCATCAAAATGGCGTTCTTCTTCACTACGCCGATCAGCAGGAACAGCCCGAGCAACGAGATCAGGCTGAACTCACCGCCCAGCGCGTAAATCGACAACAACGCACCGACCCCGGCCGACGGCAAGGTCGAAAGAATCGTCAGCGGATGGATGTAGCTTTCATACAGCACACCGAGCACCAGATACACCGCCACCAGCGCCCCAAGAATCATCCACGGCTGGCTCTTCTGGGTCGCGGCAAAAGCGTCGGCAGTGCCGGCCATTTTCACGATCACGTCTTCCGGCATACCCAGTCTGGCGATGGCTCGCTCGATGGCCGCGGTGCCCTGCTCCACCGCCACGCCTTCGGCCATGTCGAAGGAAATGCTTTCGGAGGCGAACTGGCCTTCGTGGCTGACGCGGTCGTCTTCCAGGCTATTTTCGTAATGAGCGATGGTCGAGAGCGGAATTCGCGCACCGTCAGCGGTGATCACCTGAACCTGTTTGAGGGTGATCGGGTCCTGGGCGTATTTCGGATTGACCTCCATGACCACCTGATACTGGTTAAGGCTGTCGTAAATCGTCGAAATCTGCCGCTGGCTGTAGGCGTTGTTCAGCACCGAGGTCACCATGTCCATGTCGACGCCCAGGCGTTTTGCCTGATCACGATCAACGATCAGGGTCACCTGTTGAGCGCCGCCCCCTTCGCGGGCGTCAATTGCGGTCAGCTCCGGCAAAGCCTTGAGTGCGGTAACGACTTTCGGATACCACTGACGCAACTCGCCAAGGTCGGCGCTTTGCAGGATGTAGGAATATTGGGACGTGGTCTGTTCACGACCGCCACCAAACTGCAGGTCCTGATCGGCCATCAGCATCAGCCGCGCACCGGCGACCTTGGGCATTTCCTTGCGCAGGCGTTCGATGACCTTTTGCGCAGACAGGCCGCGTTCCTTGATCGGTTTCAGCCGCACCAGCATGAAAGCATTGTTGGTGCCGTTGGTGCCGCCGATGAAGCCGGCGACGCTTTGCACCGCGTCATCCTTGAGCACGGCACGGCGGAAGGTTTCCATTTTTGGCTGCATCACGCTGAATGACAGTCCGTCGTCGCCGCGCACAAAACCGATCAACTGGCCCGTGTCCTGCTGAGGCATAAATGTTTTAGGAACAATGATATACAGCGCAATGTTCACGCCGACTGTCACGATCAGGCTGAGCAAGGTCAACCGCCGATGACGCAGCACCCAGTCGAGGCTTGTGGCGTATTTGCCGACCATCCACTCGTTGGCGCGCTGACTCCAGCGCTGCAAACGGTTTTCCTCACCCGGCGTATGCGGCTTGAGCCAGCGGGCGCAGAGCATCGGTGTCAGCGTCAGCGAGACCACCAGCGACACCACGATGGACGCCGCCAGCGTGATGGAAAACTCGCGAAACAGGCTTTGGACAATCCCGCCCATAAACAGGATCGACAGGAACACCGCCACCAGCGAGACGTTCATCGACAGCAAGGTAAAGCCGACTTCCTGCGCCCCGAGGTACGCGGCCTGCATCGGCGGCACGCCTTTGTCGATGTGCCGCGAAATGTTCTCCAGCACCACAATGGCATCGTCCACCACCAGCCCGGTGGCCAAAATCAGCGCCATCAGCGACAGGTTGTTCAGGGAGAAACCGTAGAGGTACATCACCGCAAAGGTGCCAACCAGAGACACGGGCACCGCAAGGGTCGGAATCAACGAGGCGCGGAAGTTACCGAGGAACAGGAACACCACCAGAATCACCAGCGCCACGGCAATCAGCAGGGTCATTTCCGCTTCGTGCAAGGTCGCCTTGATCACCGGCGACCGGTCCATCGCCAGGTTCAGTTTGACGCTGGCCGGCATCACCGCCTGCAACGCCGGTAGTTGAGCCTTGATTTCGTTTACCGTCTCGATGATGTTGGCGCCGGCCTGGCGGTTGATCACCAACAGTACCGCCGCGTCGTTGTTGAAGAAGCCGCTGTTGTAGCGGTCTTCGACGCCATCGCTGACCTTGGCCACGTCCTTCAGGCGCAGGGCCGCGCCGTCTGCGTAGTGAATGATCAGCGACTCGTAATCCTTGGCTTTTTCGAGTTGATCGTTGGCCTGAACCTGCCACAACCGCTGGCCATCTTCGACCGACCCCTTTGGCCTGCGCACGTTGGCGTTGGCAATGGCGTTGCGCACATCGTCCAGGGCCACGCCGTAGTGGCTAAGCGCCTGCGGCTCGAGTTCGATGCGCACCGCCGGCAGGGAACTGCCGCCGATTTGCACTTCGCCGACACCCCGCACCTGAGACAGGCTCTGGGACAGAATCGTCGAGGCCAAATCGTAGAGCTGGCCTTTTTCCAGCACGTCGGAGGTCAGCGACAGCACCATGATGGGCGCCTGGGACGGATTGACCTTCTTGTAGGTCGGCATGCTGCGCATCCCGCTCGGCAGCAAATTGCGCGAGGCGTTGATTGCCGCCTGCACTTCCCGCGCCGCGCCGTTGATGTCGCGGTCCAGGTCGAACTGCAAAATCACCCGGGTCGAGCCCTGACTGGAGCGGCTGCTCATGGTGTTGACCCCGGCGATGGCGCCGAAGGAACGCTCAAGCGGCGTGGCCACGGTCGAAGCCATGACCTCAGGGCTTGCGCCGGGCAGGCTCGCCTGAACCACAATCACCGGGAAGTCCATCTGCGGCAACGGCGCCACCGGCAACAGGCCGAAGCTCACGCCGCCCAGCAGCAGGATCGCCAGGCTCAGCAACATCGTTGCGACCGGGCGTTTGATGAAAGGTCCGGACAGGTTCATGGCTGTTCTGCCACTTCCACGGATTCAGACTTGCGACCCCAGCGTCGACCGAGGCGGTCGAAATACAGATAGATGACCGGCGTGGTAAACAGCGTCAGCACCTGACTCACCAACAAGCCGCCCACCATCACCAGCCCCAACGGTTGACGCAGTTCCGCGCCGGAGCCGGTCGCCAGCATCAGTGGCACCGCGCCGAATAACGCGGCCAGTGTGGTCATCAGAATTGGCCGGAAACGCAGCAGCGCGGCCTGATAGATCGCCGTTTCCGGGTCCATGCCCTGATTGCGTTCAGCGTCGAGGGCAAAGTCGATCATCATGATCGCGTTCTTTTTCACGATACCGATCAACAAAATGATGCCGATAATCGCGATCATGCCCAGGTCATTACCGCTCAACAGCAACGCCAGCAAGGCACCGACCGCCGCCGAGGGCAAGGTCGAGAGAATCGTGATCGGGTGGATGTAGCTCTCGTACAGCACGCCGAGCACGATGTACATGGTCGCCACCGCCGCCAGAATCAGCAGCAAGGTGCTCGACAGCGACGCCTGGAATGCCTCGGCGGCGCCCTGGAACTGGGTCTGCACGCCAATCGGCATGCCGATGTCTTTCTGCACCTGATTGATGATTTCCACCGCATGCCCCAGCGCCACGCCAGGCGCGAGGTTAAAGGACATCATCACCGCCGGGAACTGACCAATGTGAGAGATCGCCAGTTGGGCCTGACGCTCCTCGATGTGCGCCAGACTCGTCAGGCGCACTTGCCCGCCGTCAGTGGTTTTCACGTGAATCTGATTCAGCGCATCCGGGCCGATCTTCTCGCCGGACTGCGATTGCAGCACCACGCGATATTGGCTGGCCTGGGTATATATGGTGGAAATCTGCCGCTGACCAAAGGCGTCATACAACGCATCGGTGATGCTCGACACCGACACACCGACCCGCGACGCCGCATCGCGGTCAATCACCAGATAGACCTGCAAGCCCTTGTCCTGCAAATCGCTGGCGACATCGCTCAGCTCTGGCCGTTGGGCCAGTGCGTCCACCAGACGACCACTCCACAGGCTGAGCAACTCGGAGTCCGGCGACGACATGCTGAACTGGTATTGAGTACGGCTGACGCGGTCTTCGATGGTCAGGTCCTGCACCGGTTGCATGAACAGGCGAATACCGGTGAGTCTGTCCAGTTCCGGTTGCAGGCGTGCAATTACCTCGGTAGCGCTCAGGTCGCGATTGCTGTGGGACTTGAGGTTGATCAGCAGACGACCGCTGTTCAGCGTCGAGTTATCACCGTCGACACCGATGTAGGACGACAAGCTCTCCACTGCCGGATCTGCCAGGATCACTTTGGCCAGTTCCTGCTGACGTTCACTCATGGCCGCAAAGGAAATCGACTGCGGCGCCTCGGAAATCCCCTGAATCACCCCGGTGTCCTGCACCGGAAAGAAGCCCTTGGGCACCACCATGTAAAGGAATACGGTCAACGCCAGCGTGCCGATGGCCACCAGCAGGGTCAGCGGTTGATGCTTGAGAACCCACTTTAACTTGCGCCCGTAAGCCGCAATCATCCAATCAATTACAGCGCCGCTGGCCCGGTAGAAACGACCCTGTTCTTCCTCCTTGGGTTCACGCTTGAGCAGCCGCGCGCACATCATGGGGGTCAGCGTCAGGGAGACGACAAGAGAAATCAGGATGGCCACCGCCAGGGTGATGGCAAATTCGCGGAACAATCGCCCTACCACGTCGGCCATGAACAGCAGCGGAATCAGTACGGCGATCAACGACAGGGTCAGGGAGATCAACGTAAACCCGATCTGTTTGGCGCCCTTGAGCGCCGCATTCAGGGGGCTTTCACCCTCTTCGATAAATCGGGAAATGTTCTCCAGCATGACAATCGCATCGTCCACCACGAAACCTGTGGCGATGGTCAGTGCCATCAGGGTCAGGTTATTGACCGAAAACCCCGCGAGGTACATCACGCCGAAGGTGCCGATCAACGACAGCGGTACGGCCACTGACGGAATGATCGTGGCGCTGGCCCGGCGCAGGAACAGGAAGGTCACCATCACGACCAGCGCAATGGCGATCAACAATTCGTGCTGCACGTCGGTGACCGAAGCGCGGATAGTCTGGGTGCGGTCGGTCAACACGGTGACTTCGAGACCGGCCGGCAGGTTGTCGGTGATGCTCGGCAGCAGGGCTTTGATCCGGTCAACCACTTCGATGACGTTGGCGCCAGGCTGACGCTGGATGTTCAGCAGCACGGCCTGACTTTCGTTGGCCCACGCCGCCAGCCGTTCGTTTTCCGCGCCATCGACGATCTCGGCCACGTCTTTGAGACGCAACGCCGCGCCGTTGGCGTAGGTCAGGATCAGATTGGCGTAGTCCTTGGGCGAGGTCAGTTGATCGTTTGCATCGAGCATCGAAACCCGGGTCGGGCCGTCAAAGTTGCCCTTGGGCTGGTTAACGTTAGACACGCCGATCAAGGTGCGCACGTCGGAGAGGTTCAAGCCATTGGCTGCGAGGGCTTCTGGGTTAACCTTGATCCGCACCGCCTGACGCTGGCCGCCAGCAATGCTGACCATGCCGACACCGCTGATCTGGGCGATTTTTTGCGCCATGCGCGTGTCGACCAAGTCATTGAGCTTGGGTAGCAGCATGGTTTTTGAGGTGATGGCCAGGGTCAGCACCGGGGTGTCCGCCGGATTGACCTTGTTGTACACCGGCGGCGCCGGCAGGTCCTTGGGCAGCAAATTGGTCGCGGCGTTGATCGCCGCCTGCACCTGCTGCTCGGCGACGTCCATGTTGATGTCGAGGCTGAAACGCAGGGTCAGCACTGAAGCGCCGCCGGAACTGGTCGAGGCCATCTGGGTCAGGCCGGGCATCTGCCCGAATTGACGTTCAAGGGGCGCGGTCACGGCGCTGGTCATGACATCCGGGCTGGCACCGGGATACAGCGTCATGACGCGGATGGTCGGGTAATCGACCTGAGGCAATGCCGACACCGGCAATAGCCGATAGGCGATCACGCCCGCCAGGATAATGGCCAGCATGCTCAGGGTAGTGGCTACCGGGCGAAGGATGAACAGCCGCGAGATGTTCATGCGCCGCCCTTTTTCGCCTTGTCGGTGGTCGTCGCGTCAGGTGCCGTAGCGGCCGATTTGCCTTGCAGATGCCCGGTCGGGGTGGTCGGCACATCCTGGGTGTCGTTGACCACTTCCACTTCGCTGCCTTCCTTCAAGCGGTCGGTGCCTTCAAGGACCACGCGATCCCCTGGGGCCAGACCTTCGGTAATCACGGTGTTTTCACCGTCACTGGCGCCGACTTTCAACTGACGAATCGCGACTTTCTTTTCCCCATCCAGGGCGTAGACAAACGTGCCGTTGGTGCCGAACTGAATCGCTGCCGAAGGGGCGAGCACCACGTCTTTGAGGGTGTCGGCCAGCAGGTGGACGTTGACGAACTGATTCGGGAACAGCGCCTGATCGCGGTTCTCGTAACGAGCCTTGAATTTCAGGGTACCGGTGGCAACGTCGATCTGGTTGTCCAGGCTCTGCAAGACACCGGTGGCCTGCAACTGGGTGTCACCACGGTCCCAGGCTTCGGCGGGCAGTTTGGCGCCGGTGCGATAACGGGCCAGCACGGTGCCCAGGCTGTTTTCCGGCAAGGTGAAGGCAACGCTGATCGGTTGGGTCTGGGTGATGATCACCAGTGCGGTGGTGTCGTTGGCTGCCACCAGGTTACCGACATCCAGCTGACGCAAGCCCACACGCCCGGCAATCGGGGCGCGGATTTTGGTGAATTCCAGATTGAGTTTGGCGTCGTTGACCGCCGCCTGATTGGTTTTGACCGTGCCCTGATACTGACCCACTAGCGCTTCGGCGGTGTCCAGGGTCTGCTTGGCGATACTGTCTTCGCGATACAGGCCGCGATAGCGTTCCACATCGACCTGGGCGTTTTTCAGTTGTGCCTGGTTCTGCAGCAACGTGCCTTCGGCCTGAAGCAAAGCGTTCTGGTAAGGGCGCGGATCGATTTCAGCCAACAGTTCGCCCGCCTTGACCATCTTCCCTTCCTCAAAGGAAATTTTCATCAGCTCACCACCGACGCGGCTGCGTACATTAATGGTGTTCAGCGCCGTCACGGTGCCCAGCGCCTTGTAGTACAGCGGGAAGTCGCCCTTGACCGCTGGCGCGACACGCACTGGAACAGGCCCCGTCGCCCCGCCGAACCCCGGACGCATCCCCCCCGATCTGCCGGTATGGCCGGCAACGTCTTTTTGCCCCGCGCCCTCTTTTTGAGCAGTGCCGGCGGGCCAGAATGTCCAGCACAGGCCAGCGATGACCAACAGGACAAGCAGGCCAAACAGCCAGCTACGGGGAGTACGGGAAACGGAGGATTGCATGGAATGATCAACCATTGGGCGCGTGGGCTTCTTCTACAGGAGGCTGAACGATAAGCACTGGCGGGCATTAAGCAAAGCGGCTTTACCGGCAATTTACCTTCGGCTTACGTAACAGGATGTTTGGCCAAGACACTGAATCACAAATGAAAACGGCCTGGACAGTGCCAGGCCGTTAACACATGTAAAAGCTGCTTACTTCAGAACAGCAAGGGCTGCTTCGTAGTTCGGTTCTTCAGCGATTTCCTTGACCAGTTCGCTGTGCAGAACATTGTCGTTTTCGTCCAGAACCACGACAGCACGGGCTGTCAGGCCTTTGAGCGGGCCGTCAGCGATGGCCACGCCGTAGTTCTCGATGAACTCGGCACCGCGCAGGGTCGACAGGTTCTGTACGTTTTCCAGGCCTTCGGCGCCGCAGAAGCGAGCTTGAGCGAACGGCAGGTCAGCGGAGATGCACAGCACGACCGTGTTGGCGATATCACTGGCCTGGGCGTTGAATTTGCGAACCGAAGTCGCGCAGGTCGGGGTGTCGACGCTTGGGAAGATGTTCAGCACTTTGCGCTTGCCGGCGAAGCTCGCCAGCGTCACGTCGGACAGATTGCCGGCAACCAGGGAAAAGGCTGGCGCCTTGGAACCGGCTTGTGGCAGTTGGCCGTTGACTTGAACCGGGGAGCCTTTAAGAGTGACTTGAGCCATGATCGGAGTCCTTCTGAACGTTGTTGTAGAGAATTTTGAAGAGGCCGAAGTTAACCACGAAATGGCCCGACGACCTATGCCCAGATACAAATTGTGATGTCTTGTCGCACACATTGGATACAACCTGCCTCCACAACCGTATAGCGAGCTTGCTGCTGAGAAACGAATCAGGATTCCGGGGCCGAGTTCACACCAGAACTGCGGGAGCAGGAAAAGCGGCGGCTGTCCCCGGTCATCGACCGCTACCTGATCGACCTGATCAATGCCACCCCACGACCACGCCGAACTCCTGGACCCGCCGCATGGGCCTGAAACTGACGACCCTTGGTCCGCGCCTGCACGACCTGTTGCGCGACTGTTACAGCCATCAACCCGTCGAAGATCAGGCGCTGCCCCCCCACACGCAATCCTTGGCTACGCTGCATAGTCAGGCCTAACGCGACACAGCATCAGCTGCACCGGCACTGCGTCCACTCAATCCCGTTCACGAGAAGGAGGTCCCATGACGAACCCGATATCGTTGCGTCACCGTTACGGACTGACGTTGCTGTTAACCCTTGCACTGAGCTTGCCGGCGCTGGCCCAGCCCGGCGAGCCCCTGCCCTCGTGGAACGACGGCCCGGCGAAAAAGAACATCATCGAGTTTGTCCAGGCAGTGACTGATCAAAGCAGCCAGGACTTCGTCAAACCCGCCGATCGTATCGCCGTGTTCGACAACGACGGCACGCTGTGGAGCGAGCAGCCGATGTACTTCGAATTGCTGTTTGCCCTGGAAGAGGTCAAGCGCACCGCACCGCAGCACCCGGAATGGAAAACCACCCAACCCTTCAAGGCCGTGCTTGAAAACGATCACAAGGCCCTGGGCGAGGCAGGCATGGATGGCATCCTGAAAATCTTCGGTGCCACCCACACCGGCATGACCACCGAAGCCTTCGACGACTACGCCAAAACCTGGCTGACCCAGGCGCGCCATCCGAAAACCGGCAAGCCGTACACCGAAATGATCTTCCAGCCGATGCTGGAAATGCTCGATTACCTGCGCAGCCAGAATTTCAAAACCTACATCGTCTCCGGCGGCGACACCGCGTTCATGCGCGCCTTCGCCGAGAAGGTCTACGGCATCCCGCCGGAACAAGTGATCGGCACCACGTTTGTCACCGCCTACCAGTTCAAGGACGGCCAAGCGTCGATCCTGCGCACCACCCAACTGGCCCACAACGATGACGGCCCGGGCAAACCGGAAAGCATCGACGCGATCATCGGCCGGCGGCCGATCCTCGCGTTCGGCAACTCCGACGGCGACCTGCAAATGTTGCAGTGGACTGCCGCCGGGCCGGGCAAACGCTTCATGGGTCTGGTGCATCACACCGACGCCAAACGCGAATGGGCCTACGACCGTCAATCCCGGATCGGTCGTCTGGACAAGGCCCTGGATGAAGCAAAAACCCGCGGTTGGACTATCGTGGATATGGCCGCCGAATGGCGCCGGATCTATCCCTTCGAGGCCGCCCTACCCGAGCACGCGCAATAAAAAAGCGTACACGCAGAACAGCAAGATACGTTTGTCGCGCTTAGACCAAGGCGAACAAACCGTTCTTCGTCTGGATGAACACCACCCGCATGCACGGGTTCACTCACATTCGCCATTCGATGAACGAACAGAGTGACGCTGGCCTTAAAATCGCCGACAACACCATAAACGGCCCGAACCAGTTCTCCTGGTCGGATACCGACGCGAAAGGAACGCTGCTCAAAGGCAGGGCGCCGACTTCTGGCGGCAACCACTTCAATGTCACCCGGACGATGGAAGTCGCCATGCCGAAACATACAAATAAAGCGGTAAAGCCAAGCCCTGATTCGCCACCGACCTTGATTAACCGCTACCTGTTTCCCGTCACCCTCGGCGTCTTGCTATTGGCCGTCGCGGGCATCGGCTGGTTTCTGTTCAACAGCAAACCGGCCCCCGTGACCTATGCACCTGTCAGCACTCCGGCCGCTCAGCCGGCCAAACCGCAACCCGTCGCCATGGCGCCGGCAACAATGGTCGATGAGCAACCATGCCAAGGCTGCCACAGCGAGCAGGTCAAGGACTGGCAAGGCTCTCATCACCAATTGGCGATGCAGGAGGCCAATGCCGAGACGATGCTGGGCGACTTCAATAACGTCACCTTCAAGGCGGAAAACGAAACCACCCGTTTCTCGCGCAAGGGCGACGGGTTCTGGGTCAACGCCCCTGGTGTAGACGGAAATAATGCCGACTTCAAGGTCGCCTACACCTTCGGTATCGCGCCGTTGCAGCAATACCTGATCGAGGTCGGCGAAGGTCGGTTGCAAGCCCTCGGTGTGGCCTGGGATACCGAGAAGCACCGCTGGTTTCACCTCTATCCGGGCGAGGGTGTGAACTTCAAAGACCCGCTGCACTGGAGCAAGCCGAGCCAGAACGCCAACTTCATGTGCGTCGAGTGCCACACCACCGGTTACAAACGCAATTTCGATGCGGCGAAAAACACCTTCGAGCGTCAGTGGAACAGCCTCGGTGTCGGCTGTCAGGCTTGCCACGGCCCAGCCTCCAACCACCTGGAATGGACAGCAAAAAAAGGTGACCTGATCCATGCCGGTTTTGCCGTCGACTTGAAGGACGAGAGCGCCACCATCGAACTCGAAACCTGTGCTCGCTGCCACTCGCGTCGCGCACCACTGAGTGACGGATTCACCGTCGGCAAGCGCCTGATGGATGACTACCTGCCGAGCCCCTTGACCCGCGAGTTGTACGCGTTGGACGGCAAAATCAAAGACGAAGTGTTCGAATACGGCTCCTTCGCCCAGAGCAAAATGTTCGACAAGGGCGTGCGCTGCAGCAACTGCCACAACCCGCACAGCACCGAGCTCAAGGTGCCGGACAACGGGGTCTGCCTGCAATGCCACAACATCGCCGGCAACACTTCAATCGCGAGTGTTGACGGCACAGGCCTGCAAGCGAAGAACTACGATTCCATCGAACACACCCGCCACACCATGGGCCAACCGGGTTCACGGTGCGTGGATTGCCACATGCCCGGCAAGTTCTACATGGGTAATGACTTCAGACATGACCACAGTTTCAGCATCCCCAACCCTGAGCGGGCGAAAAAACTCGGCACGCCGGACGCTTGCCTGACCTGTCACCAAGGCAAGGCTGGCGACAAGGTCGCCGAGCAATTCCAGCGATGGAACACCCCCCTCGCGCAGGTACCGCGTTACGACGAAAGCCTGTGGCTGATTCGCAACGGTCAGCCGGGCGCGGCACAAGCCTTGTACGAGCAGCTTCAGCGCAGCAACTTGCCAGCGATTCAGCGCGCCACCCTGCTCGCCGAGTTACCGCTGTACCCAAGCGAACAGGCATTGAAACTGGCCACCACGGACTTGAGCCACCCGGCACCGCAAGTGCGCGAAAGCGCCGTTCGGGCGATCAGCGCGCTTCTGCCGCCACCGGCGCGCGCGTCGTTGCTGACGCCGTTGCTGTCTGATCCGGTGAAGGCTGTGCGGATTGTCGCGGCCCGGGATCTGCTGAGCGTGGCCCGTAATGGGTTAGGCAGCGCCCAGGTCCACTGGAATGCAGCCATCGCCGAATACGAGGAGGTCCAGAAGAGCCTGGCCGAGCGCGCTGAAGCCAACCTAAACCTGGCCATGCTCTATCAAGCCAGCGGTCGTAGCGGTGAAGTCGAAGCGCTGCTGCGCACCGCCCTCAAGCGCGATCCGGATTTCTACCCGGCGCTGGTGACGCTGGTGCAATGGCTGGAGGCGAACGGGCGCGGTCAGGAAGCTCAGACACTGCTGGAGCAGGGCCTGAAAACACATCCGGATGCCGCCCTGTTGCAACACACTCAAGGCCTGTCGCGGGTGCGCGCGGGCAACTCCGCCCTGGCCATGCCAGCCCTGCGCAAAGCCGTGCAACTGGAACCTCAGAACGCCCAGTACGGTTATGTGTTGGCGGTGGCGTTGCATGACAGCGGCAAGGTCGATGAGGCCTGCCAAGCGCTGGAGCGGCTGCTGAAAGTGCAACCGGCCAATCGCAATGCGCGGTTGTCGTTAATCCAGTACTACCTGGAAAACGGGCAGGCATCGAAGGCACAAGTGCTACTGCAAGGCTGGAAGAAAATAAACAGGGGGGATCCGGCGTTGAAATGATTGGGGTCTTTGGCTCAGACGACAACAATCTCGGTTCTGAATTACCAGGACGACCCACGCTTCGCCGCCAACTCCCGCCGACTATTTGCCCGCATCGCCTTGATCAACGACACCGTGCCCACCAGTAAAATCGCCGCGCCAAACAGGAAGTCAATGTTGTACAGCTGAAAGTCCTGCAACGGCCCGACCAGCAATATCCGGACTGCACCGATACTCACCAGCGTGGCGAGAAAATCGATGCCCGGCTCGTCGCGATAAAACACATGCATCAGCGGCAGGCACATCACCAGCAGCAACAACAAGACGATCACCTTGAACGAGCCTTTGCGCTCGACGCTGAACGCGCATTCCTGGGTGGCGTAGGGTTTGTAGTCTTCCCCGCGAACCAACGAATGTTTCTCGTTGATGTATTCGGCGCGGTTGTACTTCTGAATGGGTGTAAAGGTGTTCGACATCTCCATCACCGTGGTGATGTGGCGGAAGCGCAGGTCGATGCGCTCATTGCCCTTGAGGTAATACAGCACCGGTTTGTAGCCATAACGGTAGGTGTCGAAGGGAAACTCGGTGGCGCGTCCCTGTACGCCGATCGGTCGCGGTTCGAGCTCCGCGTACGCGCTTTTGTTCTCTGAGGCGAGGTTACGGCTCAGGGACTTGATCCTGACCTGTTCGAGGAAAATCGGCGTGGCGCCGTAGGACCATTGCAGCGGTTCCAGGCGCAGGGTCAACTGATCCTTGCCCAGCGACAGCGCATCGGCGGCGGGCGGCGTGCCGCAGGCACGGTGCTGTACATCGCCTCAATGTGGCGCGGCGGGAGGAACTGGCGACGGGCAGGACCGTCAAGGCGTCTGAAGCCACGCCGATCAATGTGGGAGCGAGCTTGCTCCCACAGGGGTCCGTGCCCGTCTTAGAGGATTCAGCTGCGCTCGCGGGGAATCAGGCTCTGCAACTGCTGCGCCAAAAAGTTCGCATCAAAGGCAAAGGTATCCGGGTCTTTTAAGCCATTGGTCTTGCGCCATTGCCAACTACTGGACGGTGGCAGGCACACCAGCGAAATGCTGCCGTAGCGCGCGGCCGTCAGACCCATCACGGCCAGTGAAATCTGACCACCGGCACCCATCACATCCGGCACTACTTCCACCGGTTTACCGGCGATCATAATGGACAGCTTTTCGGTTTTGAAGCCCGACGTTTCGACCGGAACGCTCGGCCCCGAGGCCACATAGACCTCGCGGCTCACCTCCAGCAAATTCGGCACCTGCACCGGTTCCAGCCATTGCTGGATCTGATCAAACAGTTCGCCAATGCGCGTCGCCCACACGGCCGATTGCGACTCGAACAGTTGCTTCTTGTGCGCTTCGCTTTCTGCGTAATGGCGAAGCATCTCACCCAGTTGCTGTACGTCGTCCATTGCGGTGTTCCTTTGTTGAAACGGTGCTGCGGTTTTTGAGCATGGCAGATTGAGCACTGGACTGTTCAATTAAAACTAAAACCAAAACGAAGACGGATGAACGCACGGCACGAAAAATTACGACAAACGGTACCGAATACACAACTTATAAGGCTTTACCTGTCAGATGTGCCAGTAGCCAACTCGCTTGAGCCGGTGTTTGATAGACCCACCACCTACATAAAGGAATGGTGAGCATCTCAAGGAGACAGGTGATGGGCAATCAAACCAACAGCAATGCTCTGGTCCTTTTCCCGGTGATCATCCCAGGGTGGAAAACACCGGTCATTCATGATTCCAATCCACACGGGGGCATTCCCCTTTCCCTTTTCAACGAACATCTTGAGGGTCTCTTATGCATTATGGACCCTTGGCTCAATGCGGCGCCCAACGACCGCGTCGATCTATTCGTCGTCGGCAGAGCAGCGCCCATCACGGGCAAAAATATTGAGGCGGGCAAGGAAAACGATCGTATTCAACTGTACATCCCTCGAGGCATCCTTCACGACGGTGTCAACGAGATCTTCTACAAAGTTCGCAGGATTGGTCAAACAACACCCGAAGAGTCCCTGAAGTTAAACGTTCTTTACCACACCTTTGCCCCAGGAGAACCCGGCCATTCGGCGAGCAAGGTTCAGATCTCCGCCGATGTGCAGACCCACGGCGTGGATAAAGCCCAGGCAGAGCACGGTGTGGTGGTCGGGTTCGACTATCCCAACAGACGCGCCCATGACGACATACGACTGACCGTGGGCACCGCCTATGTTGATCATAACGTTTCTCCCGGCGAAGCCCTTCCAGGCCGTCCGGTTGTAACCGAGACGCTCTACACCGCTACGTTTGAAAAAACCGGCGACAACCCGCGCACCCGCTTCTGGTTCATGGTCACTGATCAACTAGGCAATACATCAGGCATGTCCGCGAGTATCGAAGTAGACGTACACCTGAAAGAAGAACAACTCGATCTGAAGCCACCCAACGTGCTGGAAGCCAAGGAGCAGAACGGTACTGTATTAAACTTCGAAAAAGACTTTTACGACGCCACGTCCGCCACCGTCGAAGTTGCTTTTACCGGCTCCGTCCGCGGACAAACCGTCAAAGTCTATTGGCTCGGGCGAAACTCGACGTATGGCAGCGAGGTACAAACTGTCTCCTTTGCAGGGCAGCGCTTGAGATTCCTGATTCCCAGGCTGGAAGTTGTCGATTGTATTGGCACCGGTGCGCAGGTCAGTTACACCGTCCGGCTGCCAGGCACGACCAATAATTTATCTTCTGAAGCGTTACGCATCAGGGTCACCCACCAAAAGCATCACCTTCCAGAGCCCACGCTTTCCTCAGACAAACTTAACATCAGGGCGTATTACCCCACATTGGATGGCGATTACAAAGTGCGCCTTGCCGTGTTTGGTAAAGTCACTCGTTACAGTGAAGAGTTCAACATTATCCAGCCGTCTTACACCAATATAGCGGTCCCTCGATCATGGCTGACTGAAAACAGCGGCCTCCCGGTCATGTTCAACTGCACGCTTAAAAAGACCGGCGCGAATGAACCGACTATTTTCTCATGGGGTTTGAGGATTACGTTGTAGTCCTCACTTATGCAGATCCATCTTAGTTAAGTCGCGCAAAAAAATTAAACGCGCTATTGAAGCCGCGCCACTTCGGCGACAGCTTCCACCAAGGGATTGTCATGCTTAAAATAATCGGATCTTTTTTATTTGCTTTAATAGCGGGCTGCAGCCATTTCGATCGACAGTCAGAAAATGAAATAGGGGCCATCAACAACGCCAGCACGCTAAATGGGACCACTGTCGCAACACAACTTAATACGTTTTACCGCAGAAAATTTGCCAACTGCAACAAATCCGATTCACAACCTGCGTTCCTGTGTTCGGGCATCACACTCAGGGTGACAGTAAAAGACCCGAACAACCGATATAAAGTATGGGACCCCAGCCCCACGTCGATAAAAAGTGGTGGTGTTTCATTCTCCTATCTAAGAGCAGATACCCACTTTGGACGACTGGCCTGGGGCTACGGTAATGGTTTTATCCTGTACCCCATCTTTGAAGCACCCGCCGACAAGATCGACCTGGATTATTTGTGCTCGTACCCGATGGATGCGTGGACCTGGACCCGAAACGAAACGGCAGTCTGCGTCGCCCATCCTTCTTATCCCGTTCAAAGCCAGATTTGCCATAACGCCAGCGTGACCACTGCTGAACAATGGAAAGCCGTATGGGATTTACCCGGTGGTACTCCAAACCAGCGCTCATGTGGTTTCGACGTCAAGGATAATCGCAACGCATTGGCGGGCCCCGCGTTCTATCAGTCTGTCAGAGCGAAATCCCTGCTGGGTGCCAAGGGATTCAGCGAGCATAACGAAATACTGATCAAAACCTGGACAGCAGGTCGCCCAAACACATTACCGATCATGGCGTTCTTCTTTGTTGCTGGTGGGACAAACGCGGGTCTTGCCGACGCTCAGTACAATCAAAGAGATTTCTATAACTCAACCAACCCGAAAATCGTGGTACCGATCATTCGGCTCACCCCCCCCGAAAGTGCGACCGGCACCGCCTCCTTTGCATACGTGGCCGCAGATCAAGTGGTGACCCAATAAGTATTAACCACTGGTACGCAGCACCAAAGAAACCGACACTCCCCTGCCCGCCTGTCACGTCAAGCAGGCCACTTCATCGGGAGATTGCAATGCGCACCATTGGCCTTATCGGCGGCATGAGCTGGGAGTCCAGCGCCGAGTATTACCGTCTCATCAATCAGCAGGTACGCGACCAGCTCGGGCCGCTGCGTTCGGCGAAATTGCTAATGTACAGCGTCGACTTTGGCCCTGTCGAACAGGCCCAGCACGCCGGGCGCTGGGACGATGCTGCGGCGATTCTGATGGAGGCTGCGCGCAGGCTGGAAGTCGGCGGTGCCGATTGCGTGGTGCTGTGCACCAACACCATGCACAAAGTGGCCGGGCAGATTCAGGCCGCGATCAGTATTCCGTTTCTGCACATCGCCGACCCGGCGGGTCAAGCTGCCGTCGAGGCCGGCGCGCTGAAGATTGGATTGCTCGGCACAGCGTTCACCATGGAACAGGATTTCCTCAAGGAGCGTCTGACTTCAATGGGGCTGACCGTATTGGTGCCGGAGGCCGATGAACGTCAGGCCGTCCACCGGATCATCTATGACGAGTTGTGCGTCGGGGTGGTCAGCGAGGCGTCACGCAAGGTCTATCAGCAGGTCATCGAATCACTGACCCGACGTGGCGCCCAGGCGATCATCCTCGGCTGCACGGAAATCGGCCTGCTGATCAAACCCGAGCACAGCGAACTGCCGCTGCTCGACACCACCGAACTGCATGCGCGGGCGGCGGTGGCGTTCGCGTTGAGTGAGTGACTCAACCGGCCTTGGGTGTGCGACGCAGGCGCGCCATGCTCAAGGCATCAACCCATCCGCCATCACGCACGGCGTAGTCTCGAAACAGCCCTTCGGCACCGGGGCACCACACGCTCGTTGTCCGACCCCCGACCCGTGCGCCAGACCTCGCCTGACGTGACACTCGGGCCGGAAAATCGATTCAGCCTCCAGGGGTTTGCCGAAAACTCACCGCCAGTCGATTCCAGCTGTTGATGGTGGTGACCGCGATGGTCAGGTCGACCATCTCGCCTTCGTTGAAGTGCTCCCGGGCCTGCGCGTAGACCTCGTCCGGCACATGGTTTTCAGAGAGCAAGGTGACGGCTTCGGTCCAGGCCAGCGCCGCGCGTTCTCGCCCATTGAAGAAGCCGCTGTCGCGCCAGACCACGATCGAATACAACCGACGGTCAGTCTCGCCCAGGCGCCGGGCATCCACCGAGTGCATGTCGGTGCAAAAGGCGCAGCCATTAAGTTGCGAGGCACGAATCTTGATCAAGTGCAGCAACGCCGGCTCGATGCTGAGGTTACTGGTCAAGGCCTCCATGGCAATCATCGCTTTCATCGCTTTAGGCGATGCGCTGTAGTAATCCAGGCGGGCGTTCATGGAGTGACCTCGTGGATCGAATGTGTGCCCCCCAAGGTAGACGTTGATACGCAGGCGTTACAGATCCAATTCTGCGAAATACCCGTGGACCATTCAGGCACCAGACCAATCGGAGGTTTTTCGCCCACGCAACTTTTGCGCAGGCGCTCATGCGGGTAATCTGGCCCGACGCACACGCGCCTCAATCGCCCCAGGAGCCTCGCCGGTATGGAACTTCACGTTGTCATCAACGGCCGCAAGGACCTGGCAGGCCAGTTGTACAACCAACTGCGCAGTGCCATCGAATCCGGCCGTCTGGCAGCCGGGACGCAGTTGCCGCCCAGTCGTTTACTCGCTGAACAACTGGGTATTTCCCGAAAGACCATTTCCGACACCTACACGCAACTGACCTACGAAAACCTCCTCACCGGGGTCATCGGCAAAGGCACCTACGTCAACGCCCGACCGGCGAAAGTCACCCGTAAACAGAGCCATTCGGAGTTGGCCAGTGCCGAGGTCATCGAGTCCTGGCGCAACCTGCCGGTGTTTCTGCGCCATCCGACGCTGGAAGGCTCGTTGCGCTATGACTTCATCGGCGGCGCCACCAGCAAGGGCCAGTTCCCCCAGGATGACTGGCGGCGCTGCACCGCTCATGCCTTGCGCCAGATTTCTGCGTCCAAGGGTTTCTACAGCCTGCCCGAAGGGCTGCCGGCGTTACGCAACGCGATCGCCCGGCACATCGCGTTTTCTCGCGGGGTCAATTGCCAGGACGAAGACGTGGTGGTGTGCAACGGCGCGCAACAGGCACTGGACCTGATCTCCCGGGTGCTCATGCGTCCTGGCAGCATTGTCGCCATGGAAGACCCCGGCTATCCGCCCGCACGCCTGTTGTTCGGTACCCACGGCGCTACGGTGATCGGCGTCCCGGTGGATGCGCAAGGCATTCAGGTGGACAAGATCCCCCTTGGCACCCGGCTGATCTACGTCACGCCGTCCCACCAGTTCCCGCTCGGCATGCCGATGAGCCAGGCGCGCCGGGTGGCGCTGCTGGAGCGGGCCCATGAGTTGGGCGCGATCATCATCGAGGACGATTACGACAGCGAATTCCGCTACGAAGGCCGGCCCACCGACTCGCTGCAAAGCATGGACGAACGCGGCATCGTCGCCTACGTCGGGACCTTTTCGAAAACCCTGCTGCCGGAGTTGCGCCTGGGTTATGCGATCCTGCCGCCGGCCATACTCGAAGCGGTCATTCGCGCCAAGCAGCTCACCGACTTGCACACCTCCACCCTGCCCCAATGGGCGCTGGCCAAGTTCATCGCCGAAGGCTGTCTGCTCAAGCACATCCGGCGCTGCCATACGATCTATGCCGGACGCCGTGAGCGGATCCTCCAGCGCATGGCCGGCGATCTTTCACCGTGGCTAGAGGCTGTCCCGACCACCGCCGGGTTCCACATGGTGGTTATGTGCAAAGTGTCTATCGATATTCCATTGGTGATCACACTTGCAAAGCAGGTTGAAGTCGGGGTGTATCCCATCGACAGCTTTTTCTATCAACAAGCGCCGCAAGCGGGGTTTTTCCTGGGTTTTGGCGCCATTGAAACCCTGGACATCGACATCGCCCTGGACCGCCTGCGGGACATTTTGCAGCAGGTCGCCTGATAGATTGGTCTGCGTTTTTATCCCGCGATTGGCTATTGGTGGTCCGGGGATGCAGGCCTATCCTGCATAAGCGTTATCCCTCAATGAGCAGGATTCGTCCGGCCTGATTCAGGAGTGTGAGCAATGTCCTACGAAGTGATCAATACCGTTAAGGTGCAGGCCGCCGCCGGCCGCTCGGACGAACTGGGCAAGCAACTGCAAAAAATTGTCGACACCCTGCGCGAACTACCGGGCTGCGATTCCTATATGGTCGACCGCTGCCCCGAGGACGACAACCGCTGGACGGTCAGCGCCCACTGGCAATCGGAAGCGGCCATGCAAATGCATTTCAACTGCCCTGAAGTACAAGGCTTTATCGGCCTGATCGACAGCCGCCTGGCCAACGCCGTCGATTTCAACAGTTTCCCTATCGTTTAAAAATCAGATCGCCGTCTTCGGCCACTCCTACAGGGCAATGGGTACCCCTGCAGGAGTGGCTGGAGGCGGCGATCTTGTTTTTCCAACGCGCATGATTGGTCCCCTCGCCTTCACGATAATTGGCTGTTTGATTGGCCTTGGTCGAGACTTACTGTGGTCCCTGACGACTAACCAAGCAGGTGATACCCATGAAAGCCTTCCGCTGCTGTGCTGCTCCCCTCACTGCCCTGGCGCTGACCTTTTCCGTCGCGGCATTCGCCCACGACCCTTCGGAAAAAGTCACCATTGTGCAGGACGAAATGCTGCAAAACGTGCCAGGCAAAAAAGCGTTGATGATCGAAGTCGACTACAAACCCGGCCAATCGTCCATCGCCCACAAGCACGAGGGCACGGCCATGGCCTACGTCCTTTCGGGCTCGATCATTTCTCAAGTGAAAGGTCAAAAAGCGATCACCTACAAGGCCGGTAAATTCTGGTACGAACCGGCGGGATCGGAACATTTGGTCTCCAAAAATGCCAGTGCAACCAAGCCTGCCAAACTGTTGGTGTTCATGGTGTTGTCCCCGGACGAAAAAGTATTGATCCCCTTGGAAAACTGATAGCTGAACTCGCAGCCATACATAATCAGGCCTGAACTACGAATTCGGGCCTCTTTATTTCCGGGCGTCATTAACTGGAGAGGTTAAAACCAAATAAAACTATGGATCACACAACACGCAAAGGTGCTGGCCATTCCAATCAGTCGAGACAGGTTTAACCTTGAATCACCGCCACCTGTGTCCGGCATATTAACTTTCCGACTCAAGTTGTTTCACGGGAGAAACACCATGAAACTTGCACTTGTCAGCACCTTGACGATAACGGCTCTTTTAACAGGCTGCTCAATACCCACTGCACCGAAGGCTGTTTCTTCGCTCGACGGCATCTTCACCGAGCCGGTGGGTCGCAGCAGCCGGCACTGGTTTTGGCCAGAGCCTGCTGGTGCAGTCGATTCACGATGCCTACGTCGCCACCGCCAAACCGGACGTGGTCGCCGTCGTTGACACACGCAGCCAACTGATGACGTCGCGCAGTTCGGATATCAGCGCGAATGTCAGCGCCGCGTTCTACGATAGCCATTTCAACTACATCGGCACTGCACAAGGTCATGACGTTAAAAAACTGAGTCCGTTATGGGCGGACTATAAACGCAGCGAAGAAATAGTTGCCGATATAAATGAACAACAGAAGGTGCAAGTCAAGGCCCTGCAACAATTTGATCAGCCGCTCAGTAATTTATTGACCCGACCGACAGATAAAGTGTCGATGCTCAATAACACTATGGGCATAAAGTTGCAGTAAAGATCGTTCAGACAAAAAAAAGCCCCGCCTCTTTCGAGACGGGGCTTCTTCATTCAGCGCCTGATCAGGCAACCGGCTCCAACTCAGCGCCGGCAGTGACAGCGGCAGTAGTAGGCACTACCGCTTGACCACTCAACGCCAGATCCAGCAACTCACGGTTGGCCACCGCATACATGGCGTAATCAGTACCGCTGGCGGCACGGATTTCTACCAGCATGGCGCGCCAGCGTTCGATCATGCCTTCGTGCTCTTGCATCCACAGCTCCAGACGGGTTTCCACGTCCTGGGTGCCGTCGCCCTGTTGCAGGACGGAGATGGTGATTGCACGTTGTTGCCAGTCGACATCATCGCGGAACGCTTCACGGGCCAGGGCCTGCCAGTTGTTTTCAACCGGCAGGGCGCTGATCTGTTGCAGGTACCAGGTGATGTCCAGCGCGCTGCCCACGGCGAAGTAAGCCTTCGCCACGTCGGCTGCGTTCTGACCGGTCACGTCGGACGCTTCGATGATCGGCAGCAGGGTGTACAGGTGAGTGGTGCCTGCAACCATGCGCGCCAGCAACTCAGGAACGCCAGCCGCAACGTACGCCTGATAACGGGTCTGCCAGCCTTCGCGGGTCGGGCCTTCCAGCAGTTCGTCGAGCTTGAGCCCCAGCGCTGCCAGATGTGGACCGAAGTGCGCGACGTCACGGGCAGCGTTCTGCTCGTTGCGACGGCTGCGCAGGAACCAGCGCGTAGCGCGACGGCCCAGACGCATCAGCTCATCCATCAGTTCCAGTTGCACGTCAGCGCAAACCTGGTAGTCCAGGGCTTCTATCTGCCGGAACCAGTGCGGGAGGTGGAAGATATCCCGAACAATTACATAGGCACCCGCTACATTCGCCGGGCTCATGCCGGTCGACTCTTTCAGTCGTTGAACGAAGGTGATGCCCATGTGGTTGACCAGATCGTTGGCGATCTGGGTGCTGACGATCTCGCGCTTCAGACGGTGACGGCGCATGGCGTCGGAGAACTTGCTCACCAGGCTCGGCGGGAAAGCGGTTTCCATGTCGCGTGTCAGGTAATCGTCGTCCGGCACCTGAGAATTGAGCAGCGCTTCCTTGAGGTCGATTTTGCTGTAGGAGATCAGCACCGACAGCTCTGCACGGGTCAGGCCATGGCCCTCCGCGAGGCGCTCGTTGATCGCTTCTTCAGATGGCAGGAACTCGATGGCACGATCCAGCTTGCCGCGGCCTTCCAGATCGTTCATCAGACGTTTGTATTCGGCAAACCGCTCGAAGGCACGGCGTGCCGCCAGAGACAGCGCCTGAGTCTGCTTGTAGTTGTTGCCCAGAACCAGGTTGCCGACTTCGTCGGTCATGCTCGCCAGCAACTGGTTTCGTTGCTTGTCGGTCATGTCGCCGGCATGAACCACTTCGTTCAGCAAAATCTTGATGTTTACTTCATGGTCGGAGCAGTCCACACCACCGGCGTTGTCGATGAAGTCGGTGTTGGAACCGCCGCCATTGAGGCCGAATTCGACACGACCCAGCTGCGTCATACCGAGGTTACCGCCCTCGCCCACGACTTTGCAGCGCAGTTCGTTGCCGTTCACGCGCAGTGCATCGTTGGCCTTGTCGCCGACATCGGCGTGACTTTCGCTGCTGGCTTTGACGTAAGTACCGATACCGCCATTCCACAACAGGTCCACAGGTGCCTTGAGCAAGGCATTCAGCAGCTCGGTCGGGGTCAGCTTGTCCGCCTGAATGTCGAAGCGCGATTTCATCTGCGGGGAAATCGCGATGCTTTTCGCGCTACGGGAGAAGATCCCGCCGCCTTCGGACATGATGCTGGTGTCGTAATCCGACCAGGACGAACGTGGCAGGTCGAACAGGCGCTGACGCTCGACGAAGCTGTTGGCCGGCTCGGGGTTCGGGTCGATGAAAATGTGCAGGTGGTTGAACGCTGCGACCAGTTGCAGCTTGTCGGACATCAACAAGCCGTTACCAAACACGTCACCGGCCATGTCGCCGACACCGACCACGGTGATGTTGTCTTCCTGGACATTGATGCCGCGTTCGCGGAAGTGACGTTGAACGCCAACCCACGCGCCCTTGGCGGTGATGCCCATTTTCTTGTGGTCGTAACCGGCCGAGCCGCCCGAGGCGAACGCATCGCCGAGCCAGAAGCCGTAGTCGATGGCAATGCCGTTGGCGATGTCGGAGAAGGTTGCAGTGCCTTTGTCCGCAGCCACTACCAGGTACGGGTCGTCGTCGTCATGACGCACGACGTTGGCCGGCGGTACCAGTGCACCGTCTTTCAGGTTGTCGGTGATGTCCAACAGCCCCGAGATGAAGATGCGGTAGCAGGCGATGCCCTCAGCCGCGATCTCGTCTCGACCGCCACCCAGTGGCAAACGACGCGGCAGGAAGCCGCCCTTCGCGCCAACCGGCACGATGACCGAGTTCTTCACTTGCTGGGCTTTTACCAAGCCCAGGACTTCGGTTCGGTAGTCTTCTTCACGGTCAGACCAGCGCAGACCACCGCGAGCAACGTTGCCGAAGCGCAGGTGCACACCTTCGACGCGTGGCGAGTAAACGAAGATTTCGAACTTCGGCACTGGCTTCGGCAGCTCTGGAATCTGGTGCGGGTTGAACTTGAAGCTGAAGTAGGACTTGTTCTGACCGAGCGCGTCGGTCTGGTAGAAGTTGGTCCGCAGGGTGGCCTTGATCAGGTCCAGGTAGCGACGCAGGATACGGTCTTCGTTCAACACCTGGACGTCGTCCAGCGCACTCAGAATCGCGTGTTCCAGGCGTTGCTGCTTGTCTTCCAGATCGTCAGTACCGAGCTTGCGAGCCAGGTAGAAACGGGTTTTGAACAACCGGGTCAACTCGCGAGCGATGTCGGTGTGGTTGTTCAGGGTGCTGGCGATGTAACCGAGGTCGAAGCCCAGGCGAATCTGCTTCATGTAACGGGCGTAGGCTCGTAGCAGCGCGACATCGCGCCATGGCAGACCGGCGGTCAGTACCAGGCGGTTGAACGCATCGTTCTCGGCATCGCCGCGCACGATGTGGACGAAAGCGTCCTGCAAGGTGTCATTGAGTTGCTGGATGTCGAGTTCCAGGCCTTCAGCAGCGGTGAACGCAAAGTCGTGAATCCAGAACTCGCGGCCACTGTTGTGACGCAGGCGATATGGGAATTCACCCAGCACGCGCAGGCCAAGGTTTTCCAGGATCGGCAACACGTCAGACAACGCCAGCGGGGTATCCGCGTGATACAGCTTGCAGTGCAGTTCGCGCTGACCGGAGGCCTGACCCATTGGCTGATAGAAGCTCATCACCAGCGGATTGGATTCTTTCAGGCTCAGTAGGTGCTGCATGTCGACCACAGCCGAATGCGCGGCGAAACGCTCGCGGTAACCGGCCGGGAAGCCTTTCGGGAAGTCAGCCAGCACGTTGGTGCCTTGGGCTTCGCCGAAGCTTTCGACGACCAGACTCGCGTAGTCGTCCTGCCAGCTGCGGCAGGCCTGTACCACTTCTTTTTCCAGCAGCACCGGGTCGATGTCCAAACGGTTTTTCGGATCGACACGCAGAATCAGTTGCACGCGGGCCAGCACGGACTCGGAGAAGAAGGTCCAGAACTCGCAGTCCGAGGCTTTCAGGCGATCCATCAGCACTTGCTGGATCTTCTGGCGCACTTCGGTGGAGTAGATGTCGCGCGGCACGTAGGCCAGGCAGTAGCAGAAACGGCCATACGGGTCTTTGCGCAGGAACACGCGAATCTTGTTGCGCTCCTGGATCTGCACGATCGACATCACGGTGGCAAACAGTTCGTCGACCGGGGTCTGGAACAGGTCGTCGCGCGGCAGCACTTCAACCACCTGAGCCAGTTCCTTGCCCAAGTGAGCCTTGGCCTGGAAGCCGGAACGGCGTTCGATTTCTTCGACCTTGCGGCGGATGTACGGGATGACCCGCACGCTCTCGCCATACACCGAGGAGGTGTACAGGCCCATGAAACGGCATTCCTTGATGACGTTGCCGTCGGCGTCGATTTCACGGATCGACACATAATCCGGGTAAGCCGGACGGTGCACACGGCTTGGGTGCGCAGCCTTGGCGAACGACAGCAGGGTCGGTTCGCGCAGGTAGTTCACGGCGTAGTCTTCGATGCGCAGGTCATCGTAGGTCAAGCCGGTGCGCAGCAATTTTGTCAGGCCGAGGAAAGAGTCCTGATCGTAGACGATATGGCCGCCGTCGGCTTCATCGCGAACCACGAATTCTTCATAGCCCAGGAAGGTGAAGTGGTTGCCCACCAGCCATTCCAGGAAGCTTTTGATTTCGGTTTTTTCTTCAGGATCGACAGCGAACTGGCTGTTGTCCAGGCCGGTGAGGATTTCCTGGACCTTGGCTTTCATCGGTTCGAAATCGGTGACCGCGACGCGGACTTCACCGAGAACCTGTTCCAGTTCCTTGCTCAGGACATTCAGTTCGGCCGAGTTGGCGCAACGGTCGATCTCTAGGTACATCAACGACTCTTGCAGCACGTCGTCGCCCTGGGTGCCTTTCGGCAGGACTTCCAGCAGCTCGCCCTTGCTGCCGCGACGCACGCTCAGCACAGTGGTTTGCAGGGTGTGGATGCTGTAGCCGCGACGGTTCAGCTCGGTGCGCACCGAGTCCACCAGAAATGGCAGGTCGTGGTGCAGCACTTCGACCGCGGTGTGGGTCGACTGCCAGCCGTGACGTTCGTAATCGGGGTTGTAAACGCGCACTTGCGGTTGCGCGTGATCGAAGCGCTCAAGCAGGCGCCACGCAGAAAGGGTGCAGCCGGCGAGGTCGGACAACCGACGCTGGGTCAGCTCGTCCAGGGAAATGATGCCGAAAAATTGTTCCGCGAACAGCGCCACTTGTGGCAGTGCCTGTTCACTGATGTGCTGCGCCAGTGCCGCTTGCAGTTGGTGCTGGAAGTCGGCTTTGCTGGCTGCGGTGAAGAACGCCATCTGTGGTACTCCGCTTGGGCTTGTTATTGATGGAAGCGTCGCGTGCAAACCCCTTTGGGGGTGATCCGTCACTCTGTTCCTGATTCTCGGGCAGAGGAAACAGGATGACAGGTGGGTGAAGCTGGACGAGACACTCAGGTCACATTCACCGTCCATGAATGGGCATCTGCAAAAACGACTGGGCAAAGTGCAGCGCAATGCCTTTACAGGTGCTCATCCGTTGCGCAGCTTAACCAGTGCGGCAAGGCCCGTGCTTGCAGCGCTGCGACATATTCGGTCATCGGTACGCAGCTTGCGCCTTGTGCATCGAACAACACTAGCAGTCGCACGGTAAAACGGGGGGATTAAGCCCGGTTTTGCGCCACATCAGTACCAGAAATGACCAGCAACACCCTGGATGATCACGACACACCCTCTAACACTCAGGCGAGCAGAAATTCCCGTCTGCTGGCAGAATCGCCTTTTGTTCGTCTTCACAACGCTCGTCGAGCCAGGAATTCCCCATGCAAATGACCACCGCCCTCTTGATCGTCAACCCATGCGATGACGAAGAAGACAACATGGCCATGCTCTGCTGCCACAGCGATCAGGGCGATATGTTCCTGATGACCCGCTACCCGGACGAGGACGCGCTGGACATCACCCTCGACGGCGAACCTTCGACGCTCGACGGCGTAAAAGTCACCCTCAGCCCCACCCGCCTGCTGATCGAAATCGCTGCCGCTGACGCCGATGCGCTGAATGGTGATGATTCGCTGGAAATCATTCACAGCACTGATGCAGCGGAGTTGGCTGAAGTCGAAGAAACGTTGCAGAACATCCTTAAAGGCACTGGCACTTATATAAGCGAACTGAGCTGACCCCTCCCTTCCCTTCCGGACACAGATCGTTCCTACGTTCGGCGTGGGAACGAACGTTAATCCGCAGATTGCACAAAATGCCGTTAGTCGCCGCCCCCCGCGATAGATTAAAGTAACGCCCCAAGCCCTGGCGTTATTCGAACGTCTTCGGTCACCCTTTCCAGGAACAGTCATCGATGGAACATCGTGAAGCGCTGCTAGCGCTGCGAACCTTTCTTTCAACGCAGATTCTCGGCCAGGAAAAACTCATCGAGCGCTTGCTCATCGCCTTACTCGCCGACGGCCACATGCTGGTCGAGGGCGCCCCGGGCCTGGCCAAGACCAAGGCTATCAAAGAACTTGCCGAAGGCATCGAGGCACAGTTTCATCGCATCCAGTTCACTCCCGACCTGTTGCCGGCCGATATCACCGGTACGGAAATCTATCGCCCGGAAACCGGCAGTTTCGTGTTCCAGCAAGGTCCGATCTTCCACAACCTGGTGCTGGCGGACGAAATCAACCGCGCCCCGGCCAAGGTTCAATCCGCCCTGCTCGAAGCCATGGGCGAGCGCCAGGTCAGCGTCGGGCGCAGCACGTATGAGCTGTCGCCGCTGTTCCTGGTGATGGCCACGCAAAACCCGATCGAGCAGGAAGGCACCTATCCGCTGCCCGAAGCGCAGCTCGACCGCTTCCTAATGCACGTAAAAATCGGCTTCCCAGACGCCGCCGTCGAACGACGGATCCTGCAACAGGCCCGTGGCGAGGCGTTGAATGGCGAAACCAAGCCCGAGCGCCGAGTCAGCCAGCAGGCGATTTTTGCCGCGCGCAAGGAAATCCTCGGCTTGTACATGGCCGACGCCGTGGAGGAATACCTGGTGCAACTGGTCATGGCCACGCGCACCCCGGCCAAGTTCGACCCGGAGATGGCCGAGTGGATCGCCTATGGCGCCAGCCCGCGCGGCTCGATCGCCCTCGACCGTTGCGCCAGGGCCCACGCCTGGCTGGCCGGTCGCGACTTCGTCAGCCCGGAAGACATTCAAGCGGTGCTGTTCGATGTGCTGCGTCATCGCATCATTCTTTCTTTTGAAGCCGAAGCCGCGGGCATCGACCAGGACAGGGTGGTCCAGCGGATTCTCGACGTCGTAGCCGTCGCTTGACCCCGATGAACGCCCTCCTGCCGCCCGAGCCGGGCATCCGTGTCAGCCTCGCCGAGCTGATCGAGATGCGCCATCGCGTGCGTGAAGTGCAACTGTTTTCCACCCCAAGCCAGCGCAGCCCGCTGATCGGCTTGCACCACTCCAAACTGCGCGGGCGCGGGGTGGACTTCGATCAGGTGCGGGTCTATCAGGCCGGCGATGACGTGCGAAGCATCGACTGGCGCGTCACCGCCCGCACCCAGGAACCCCATACCAAACTGTTCCATGAAGAGCGCGAGCGGCCGATTTTCATCATGGTCGAACAAAGTCGCCGGCTGTTTTTCGGCTCGGGACTGATGTTCAAATCGGTGCTCGCTGCCCAGGCCGCGAGCCTGATCGGCTGGGCGGCACTGGGTCATAACGATCGAGTCGGCGGACTGGTGTTCGGCAACAACGAACACTATGAAATCAAGCCACGACGTAACAAACAAAGCCTCCTGCAATTGCTCAACCGTCTGGTGAGGGTCAATCAGTCGCTGCACACGGAAAGCGAGCCGGACCGCGACGCCTTCAACATTGCCCTACGCCGCGCCCGGGAAGTATTGCGTCCCGGCAGCCTGGTGATCGTGATCTGCGACGAACGCACCCTGACCGAGGGCGCCGAACAACAGCTGAGTTTGTTGTCGCGCCATTGCGATCTACTGCTGCTGCCGGTATCCGACCCACTGGATCACGCCTTGCCCGCCGCCGGACTTTTACGTTTCGCCGAACGCGGTGCGCAACTGGAACTCGACACCCTGAATTTCGAGTTGCGCCAGACCTATCGTGCCCAAGCCGAAGTCCGCATCGCTCGCTGGGAGTTGCTGGCGCAGAAACTCCGGGTATTGCTAATGCCCCTGAGCACCCAGAGTGAGATGGTTGAACAGTTGCGCGAGTACCTGAACCCACAGAAACCGGGGAAAGCTCGATGAGCAGCCTCGATCAACTGCAACCGCTGATCTCCCCGCCACCGATCGAGTTCTGGCCACCGGCACCGGGCTGGTGGCTGTTGCTGTTGTTACTGCCACTCATCGGTTTCGGTCTGTGGAAGGTAAGGCGCTTGCTCTCGAACAAACGCCCGATTGTGCGCGCCGAACAACCGCTGGACCCGGTACGCCTCGCCGCGCTGGCCGAACTCGCGCGGATGCCCAAACCCTACGACGGCGCTCCGGCCGGTGCTTGGCTGCAGCAACTCAACGGTTTGCTCAAACGCCTGTGCCGCAACCATTACCCCTATAGCCAGAGCCATACCCTCAACGGGCGAAAATGGCTGGCATTTCTCGACAACCGTTGCCCGGCTGCCGGCCTGACCCGCTGGATGGTGCTGGTCGAAGGCGCCTACAAACCTGAATGCAAACTCGACGACAAGGCCATCGCCGGCCTGACGCAGGCTGTCGACACCTGGATTCGTAAACATGTTTGAGTTCGCCTGGCCGTGGATCTTTGCCCTATTGCCGCTGCCTTGGCTGATGCGCATTGTGTTGCCTGTCGCCGACAGTGGCGAGCCGGCGCTCAAAGTCAGCTTCCTCGGCGACCTCGAAGGCCTGGCCCGCCGCCGCGCCCGGCCCAACCTGCCGGCCTGGCGCCAACAGGCACCGTTCATTCTGCTGTGGCTGTTGCTACTGATTGCGACGGCGCGCCCGCAATGGCTTGGCGAACCGCTGCCCATCGCCGCCAGCGGTCGCGATCTGCTGGTCGCGGTCGACGTGTCGGGCTCGATGGATTTCCCGGACATGCAATGGCAGGACGAAGAGGTCAGTCGACTCACGCTGGTTCAGCAGTTGCTCGGTGACTTCCTTGAAAGTCGCGACGGCGATCGCGTCGGCCTGATCCTGTTCGGCAGTCAGGCGTATCTGCAAGCACCGCTGACGTTCGACCGGCACACGGTACGCGTGTGGCTCGACGAAGCGCGGATCGGCATCGCGGGCAAGAACACCGCCATCGGCGATGCCATTGGCCTGGCCCTCAAACGCCTGCGCCAACGCCCGGCACAAAGCCGTGTACTGATTCTGGTCACTGACGGCGCCAACAACGGCGGCCAAATCGACCCGCTCACGGCTGCTCGGCTGGCAGCCAGCGAAGGCGTGAAAATCTACCCGATCGGTATCGGCGCCGACCCGGAGCAAAGCGGCACTTTGGGTTTCCTGGGGGTCAACCCAAGCCTCGACCTCGACGAGCCCTCCTTGAGGGCGATCGCCGAAGCCACGGGCGGCCAGTATTTTCGTGCCCATGATGACAAGGAGCTGCACGCGATCACGGACACCCTCGACACACTGGAACCGGTGACCCAGCAACCGACTCAGGCTCGCCCGGCTCAGGCGTTGTACCACTGGCCTTTGGCGATCGCGTTGTTATTGAGCATGTTGTTGGTGGCTCGCGAGCGCTGGCCTGACAACCCGTTGCAGCGACTGTTTACCAAGGATCTGTTTTTACAAACGCCACTGCCCGACTGGCGCCAGCGGCTTAAACGCCTGCGTCTGCGGAGGCGCCGATGAGCGCACTCTGGCCATACTTGTTCCGCCCCTGGTGGTTGCTGTTGTTGCCACTGCTCGGCGGGTTACTCTGGCAACTCTGGCATCGGCAGAAGCGCGCCGGGCGCTGGCAGATGATTCTGCCGCCGGCCTTCCATGCGGCATTGCTCAGTGGTGGCAATGGTCGCGACAGCAAATTGCCGTGGGTCATTCTTGGATGTGCCTGGGTACTGACCGTTCTGGCGCTGCTCGGGCCGAGCTGGGAACGTGTCGAGCAAGCCAGCCAGAAACCCGCCGACCCGCTGGTCGTGATCCTTGAGCTGACCCCGCAGATGCTCGCCACCGACGTACCACCCAACCGACTGGAACAGGCCCGGCGCAAGCTGTTCGACCTGCTGGAGAACCGCCGCGATGCCCAGACCGCGATCGTCGTCTACGCCGGCAGTGCTCACACGCTGGTGCCACTGTCGGATGACCTGTCGACCAGCCTCAATCTATTGAATGCCCTCAAACCTTCGCTCATGCCCGAAACCGGACATCGGGCCGATCTGGCGGTGGCCAAGGCCCTTGCGCTGCTGGATCAGGGCGCCCTCGGCGAAGGGCGGATCCTGCTGATCGGTTCAACCTTGACCGAACAGGAACGCGAAGGGATTCGACAGGCGCTGGGCGGCAAGTCGACACAATTTCTGATGCTCGGTATCGGCACAGCCGAAGGCGCGCCGATCACCCGGGAGGACGGCAGTTTTCTGAAGGACGACAAGGGCGCGATTCTGGTGCCACATCTGGACGAACCCAGCCTGAAAGCCTTTGCCAACGGTCTGGACGGACGTTATCGCCACGCGCGCCTGGACGATGCCGACTTGCGCGCACTCGGCTTGCTCGAGGGCCCCCACGCACTGCGCAACGACGGCCAGACCCTGCGCCTCGACACGTGGGCCGATCAGGGTTACTGGTTATTGTTGCCGTTGCTGCTGCTGGCGGCGTGCGCCGGTCGGCGCGGCTGGTTGTTCTGTCTGCCATTGCTCTTGCTGTTGCCACAACCGAGTTATGCCTTCGACTTCAACGATTTGTGGCTGCGACCCGACCAACAGGGGCTGATCTTGCTGAAGCAGAAGCGTCCAGCCGAGGCTGCACAGCATTTCGAAGATCGACAATGGCAAGGTGTGGCGCTCTACGAAGCAGGCGACTACAACGGCGCCGTCCAGCGGTTCGCCAAAGGCAGCGACGCCCACGCCCACTACAATCGTGGCAACGCCCTGGCCAAAAGCGGTGAGCTGGAAGCCGCGCTGGATGCCTACGAACAAGCGCTGGAACATCAACCGGATTTGCGTCCGGCCCTGACCAACAAGGCGCTGGTGGAAAGTCTGCTCAAGCAGAAAAACACACCACCGCCCATTGCCCCAGACAAAAACGCCGGCAACGAGACCGAGCCTCCCACGCAAGAGCCGCCGCCGGGCGCGGCCACGCAATCGTCAGATAAAGGTGAACCGAAAACCGACGGCCAACAAACCACGAAGGATTCCGAGCAGCCACGTACAACGCCGCCGAAAACCGGCACCAATGAAGTCCCGGGCAGCGAACTGGGGGATGAAGACAGCACCCGACCACCGATGCGCCCGGCCAGCGACAGCATCGATGGTGAACAGCGCCAGGCACTGGAGCAATGGCTGCGCAAGATCCCGGATGATCCGGGTGAATTGCTCAGACGCAAATTTTGGTACGAACAGCAACAACATCAGGATCAGGAAAAAACTCGATGACCCGCTTCACCGTTTTCTTGCTCGCACTGCTGCCCGCCCTGTTGCTCTGTACTGCTCAGGCACAGGCAGCCGGGCTGTTCGCCAGTGTCGACCGCAGTCGCCTGAACAGCGGCGAAACGATTGAACTGACCCTGGAAACCAACGACGTGACGCAGTTCGGCAAGCCTGATCTGACCGCGCTGGAGCCGCTGTTCGAAGTGCGCGGCACCCGTCAAGTCAACCAACTGACCACCCTGAACGGCGACAACCGTGCGACCACCCGCTGGATCATCACCCTGCTGCCTCGGCAGAACGGCAGCGTGGTTATCCCGACACTGCAACTGGGTGACGTGCAGAGCCAGCCCATCACCGTGCAAGTGGTCGAGACCGAAACCCAAGACAGCCCGACCAAACGGGCCCCGGTGTTCATCGACGCCAGCCTCGATCACAACAGCGTGTACGTGCAAGCCCAGGCGATCCTGACCTTGCGCATCTACCATTCGGTGTCGCTGTACGACGACAGCAGCCTCCCTCCCTTGCAGATCCCCGATGTGCGCATCGAGCAACTGGGCGAGGCGCGCACCTACGAGAAAGACATCAATGGCCTGCGCCACGGCGTGATCGAGATGCGCTACGCGATCTACCCGCAACACAGCGGTGAGTTGATCATTGCGCCGCAGATATTCAATGCGGTACTCGTGGACGCACAGCCCGCCCAGGACGCCGCCGCGCAGGCACCGAAATCCGGCAAACTGATGCGCGTCAGCTCCGCCGAGATTCTGCTGACGGTCAAAGCCAAACCCATCACCTACCCGGCCGACATGCCATGGCTGCCGGCCCGCAGTCTCAGCCTGAGCGAAAGCTGGAGCCCGGAACCGGATCACGCGCAGGTGGGTGATTCGTTGACCCGCAGTCTGACGGTGAAGGCTGAAGGCCTGTCCAGTTCGCAATTGCCGCCGCTGCCGGCCACCGACGGCAACGGTTTGCGACGCTACCCGGATCAACCGGTGCTGGGCAACCAGAACAGCGAGCGCGGGCTGATCGGCAGCCGCGAAGATCGTGAGGCCCTGGTGCCAACGCGCAGTGGCGCAATCGAGTTGCCAGCGGTCCAAGTGGTCTGGTGGAACACCTTCGAGGACCACCTGGATCACAGCAGCCTGCCGGCCCGAACCCTGTCAGTGGCGAATAATCCGAGCCTGATGGCCGACACCCCGGCCGGCACGCCACAAGCCATTTCCGCTGCCGACAACGAAGCCCTCTGGTGGTGGAAACTCAGCACCCTGATCCTGGCCGGCACCACCCTGCTGGGCTTCGGTCTCTGGTGGCGCGCCCGCTGGCAACCGGCGATCCTGCGCGCGGCGCAGACCGGCCCGAGTCCACGCACCGTGCTCGACGATCTCAAGCGCGCCTGTCAGGCCAACGACTCCCACGCCACCCGCCAGGCCCTCGACGCCTGGGCCCGGCAACAACCGGAAACCCTGGCCGAGATGGCGGCGCGTTTTGTGCCGTTGTCCGACGCCCTCGACGGCTTGAACGGCGCGCTCTACAGCGAAACCGGCCAACATTGGCAAGGTGACGATCTGTGGCGGGCGATCAAGGCGATTCCGATTGCCGAGCGGGTTCAGGACCCGGTGGGTGACAGCGGGTTGCCGCCGCTTTATCCAAAGTAACGGCCCGAGCTGTCGTCGAGATGGAACTCGACGTCCAGATGAATGGCCTGTAAAAAAGCGCCGTCGTGGGAGACGACGATCAACGCCCCTTGGTACTGATTGAGCATCTGCTCCAGCGCAATTCTACTGGGCAAGTCCAAATGGTTGTCCGGCTCGTCCAGCAACAGCAATTGCGGCGGCCGCTGTGCATATAGCTGCGCAGCCAGTGCTATTTTCAGGCGTTCGCCACCGCTCAACTGACAGGTCTTGAGCATCGCACGTCCCGCATCAATGCCCATCTGCGCCAACCGGGTTCGCGCCTCGGCGATACGTTGTTGCTGCTGCTCCTGGGCCACCTGTTGATTGAGGCGCAATTTTCCCTGACTGTTTTCACTGCGCTCTTTCTGGGCGTTGGTGATCAGCTTGGTCTGATTGCCGTCGCGGGCCTGACGGTCGCCACGCGCATTACGCCGCTGCTGACGCTGCGCCACGGCGTAAACCCGCCCTTCACGGCGAACGATGCCGCTGGTGGGCAGTTGCTCCCTCGTCAGGAGCCGGCCAAGCAAGGACTTGCCACAGCCATTGGCGCCCACGATGCCAGTGGCCCTGGTATTGAAGGTGTGGTTCAAGTGATCGAACAGCACGCGCCCGCCGGGCAGGTTGAACGACACTTGATCAAGTTGAAGTAACCATTGGGTCATGACGCCTCCTTAAACAATAAAACTCCTTGATGCGACGCAACAGCGTTCGACTGCCCTCTACCCTACTGAAATTACACCCTCCAATCGACAGGCAATCTTTCAAGGCATTCAGCATCCCCGGTCTTTTGCCAGTAAACTCCCTCCCCTTTCGCCGCCATTATTTTCCTCGCGGCCATCACCTTATTTCCTACGGAGTTCGCCTTGCGCCTGTTTCACACCTCCGACTGGCACCTTGGGCAAAACCTGCACGGCCAGGAACGCGATTTCGAACATGCCTGCTTTCTCGAATGGCTGTTGCGCCAACTGAAGCTGGACCAACCTGATGTGCTGCTGATCGCCGGCGACATCTTTGACACGGTCAACCCACCGGTCAAAGCCCAGGAGCGTCTCTACGACTTCATTGTCAACGCCCATGAACAGCAGCCGAAGCTGACGATCGTGATGATCGCCGGCAACCACGATTCCGGCTCGCGCATTGAACTGCCCGCGCCGTTGATGCGGCGTTTGCGCACGCATGCGCTGGGTCGAGTGCTGTGGCTGGATGACGGTCAACTTGACGCCGAGCGCCTGCTGCTGCCATTGCCGGATGCCAAGGGCCAAACCGTCGCCTGGTGCCTGGCGCTGCCGTTCCTGCGCCCCGCCGAAGTGACCGGCGCGCACTTGGGCGACAACTACTTGCGCGGTATCGGTCAGGTTCACGAATGGCTGATCGAAGCGGCTAATGCCAAACGCAAGCAGGGCCAGGCACTGATCGCTATCAGCCACGCGCACATGGCCGGCGGCTCCGTGTCGGAAGACTCCGAGCGCAGCCTGATCATCGGGAACGCCGAAGCGCTGCCCGCCAGCCTGTTCGGGCCGAGCATCAGTTACGTCGCCCTCGGTCATTTGCACAAGCCGCAGAAGGTCAATGGTGAAGAGCGTATCCGCTACAGCGGCTCGCCCATTCCGCTGTCGTTCTCCGAAATTGGCTATCAGCACCAGATTCTCGACATCAAACTCGAGGGTGAAGCCCTGGTCAGCGTCGAACCCAAACTGATCCCCCGGGCAGTGAATCTGCAACGCATCGGTCCCGCGCCATTGGCGGAAATCCTGCTGCAACTGGCCGCCTTGCCGAACATCGACCTGCTGGCCGATATCCAGCGCCAGCCGTGGCTGGAAGTTCGAGTCCGTCTCGATGAACCGCAACCCGACTTGCGTTATCAAGTGGAAACCGCCCTGCAAGGCAAAGCCGTGCGTCTGGTGCGGATCGCCGCTGAGTATGCCGGCAATGGCAGCCGCGATGGAATGGATGACGGCACGACCTTGATCGAACTCGACCAGCTCACGCCTCAGGAACTGTTCAGCCGCGCCTGGCAGGACAACTACGGCAGCGAGGTCGACGAGCAAACCCTCAAGGACTTCGCCGAGTTGCTGCGAGACGTGCAGATGGAGAGCGAACAACCATGAAGATCCTCGCGATCCGCCTGAAAAACCTCGCCTCCCTGGCCGGGCCATTTGAAATCGACTTTACCGCTGAGCCGTTGGCCAGCGCCGGTCTGTTCGCGATCACCGGGCCGACCGGCGCCGGCAAAAGCACCTTGCTCGACGCCTTGTGCCTGGCGCTGTTCGGTGCTGTGCCTCGACTGAGCAACGCTCAGGTGTCTGCCAAAGCGCCAGACGCCGACGGCGAGATCAGCACTGGCGACCCCCGCACGCTGCTGCGTCGCGGCACGGGTGAAGGTTATGCCGAAGTAGATTTCGTTGGCATCGATGGCCGTCGTTACCGCGCTCGCTGGGAAGCGAATCGCGCCCGCGAGAAGGCCGGCGGCAAGCTGCAAGCCAGTCGTCAGAGTTTGCGCGACATCGATCTGGATCAACTGCTGGCCAGTCAGAAAGTTGAATTCAAAACCCAGCTCGAAGCCGTACTGGGCCTGAACTTTGAGCAATTCACCCGCGCGGTGCTGCTGGCCCAGAGTGAATTCAGTGCTTTTCTCAAGGCTAACGACAACGAACGTAGCGAACTGCTGGAAAAACTCACCGACACCGCGCTCTATACGCGCCTCGGCCGCCGGGCGTTCGACAAAACCAAAGAGGCTCGCGAAGCCCACAAACTGTTGCAAGACCAGGCCACCGGCGTGACGCCGTTATCGCCAGAAGTTCGAGCAGAACTCGATGAACGCTTCAGCGAGGCTCAGCAACAACTCAAGACCCAGCAAGCACAACTCAAGCAATTGGAACTGCAACACACCTGGCTCAAGGATTTGCGTCAGTTGCAGGACGAACAACAGAGCGCCACCGAACAGCTGCAATCGGCCCGACAGCACTGGGAAGTTCTGGCCGGCGAACGGTTGAAGCTGACTCGCCTGGAGCAACTGGCCCCACAACGGCACCAGTTCGCCCGCAAGACCGAACTCACCGCCCAACTCGCACCGCTGGCCGTGCAAATTCAGCAGCACACCCAACAGCAAACCGAGCTGCAGGAGCGCCAGGCGCAACTCGAACACAGCCTGAGCGCGGCGCAGACCGCGCGGGTCGAAGCCCAAGGCCAACACGCCTCCAGCGCCCCGCTGCTACGTCAGGCCTTCGAAGCGCAAAGCACCCTCGCCCGCCTGGTCAAAGACGCCAGTCTCAGTGCCGACCTCAAGCAGCAGGCGGATCTGGCCTGTACTCAGGGCCAAAACACGATCCAAGGCTTGCTGGACCAACAGAAACAGGTCGCCGAACGTTTGCAGCGGATTGCCGGGGAGCTTGAGCAAAGCAGCCCTCTGGCGCCCTTGAGCGATGCCTGGAACGCCTATCGTGATCGCCTGCAACAGCTGATGCTGATCGGCAATCGCCTGAACAAGGGCCAGGCCGAACTGGCCGCCCTGGAACAAAGCGCCGCTCGCGCTGCCGAGGATCTGGCCACCCAGTGCCAGAGCCTTGAAGTGCTGTACAAAGAGGCCGGCGCCGAACCGGAAGCGGTGGCCGAGCAGATTCAGATTCTCGGTAGTCTGTTGCAAGACAACCGCAAGCAGCAGCGGGCTTTTGAAGCGCTGACGCGACTGTGGGCCAGTCAGCAGGAACTGGACAAGCGCGCGGCCGAACTCCAGCAACGCCAGCTCACCGCTCAGCAAGAACGAGAACGTCTGACCCAGGACGGTGTGAAAGCCAAGAGCGAATTGGTCGTTGCCGAACAAACCCTGACCGTCACCCGCGAACTGCTGGAACGCCAGCGCCTGGCCCGCAGCGCCAGCGTCGAAGAACTGCGCGAGCAGTTGCAGGACGATCAGCCGTGCCCGGTCTGTGGCAGTCCCGACCATCCCTATCATCAGCCCGAAGCCCTGCTGCAAAGCCTTGGCCGGCATGATGAAAGCGAACAGGCCAACGCACAAAAAGCCGTCGACCAGCTGAAAGAAAAGCTCACTGAGCTGCGCGCTGAAGTGGGCGGCGTGATTGCGCAGCAAAAGGAGTTGCTGCAACAGCAAGAACACCTTGCGACCCAACAACAGAGCCTGGCACCGAGCCTTGAAGCACATCCGTTGTCTGCCCAACTGCTCACGCAGGATGCGCTCAAACGCGATGCCTGGCTGACGCAGCAAAGCAGTCAGCTAAACCAAAGCATTACTCAGGACGAACAACGGCAAACTGCCCTGCTCACCCTGCAACAAGACGCCGCGCGCCTTCAACAACAACTGCGTAGCGCTGAAGCGGCGAGCCAGCAAGCGGCCCAACACCTGGCCAACCAGCAACGTGAATTGAGCAGTGATCGACAGCGTCTGGACGAGGAGTTGACGGCGTTCAGTACCCTGCTCCCGGCCGATACGCTGCAAGCGCTGCGCAACGAACCGGCCGCGACCTTCATGCAACTGGACCGGCAGATCGCCCAGCGTCTGGAACAACTCGACCAGCAACGCGATGAGCTCAGCGAAGAGCAACAACGGCAGCAGACGCTGGAGAAAGAACAGGACCGCCAACTCACTCGCCTCCAGCAGTTGGAAACGGCCCAGCAACAGTTCACCGCCCTAGCCGACCAGCAACAGGCCTGCCAGCTAAAACTTACGCAATTGCTCGGCCAACACACCGGTGCCGAGCAGTGGCAGCAGCAACTGGATCAGGCTGTCGAACAGGCGCGCAATGCCGAAACGACGGCCAATCAGCAATTGCAAACCGTGCGTACGCACCTGGTGCAACTGGGCGCCGAACTCAAGGCCCAGCAGGAGCGCTCACAGGCACTGGACACCGAAGATCACGAGCTGAGCGGCAAGATTGGCGACTGGCGCGCATTGCACCCGGAACTGGATGACGGTGGTCTGGAAGATCTGCTGAGTGTCGACGACCAGCAGGTCAGCGAACTGCGTCAGCAACTGCAGCAAAGCGAAAAAGCCATCGAACAAACCACGGTCCTGTTACAGGAGCGCGATCAGCGTCTGCTCAATCATCAAGCACAGCACAACGCCAATCTCGACGCCGAACAGCTGGCGACAGCGCTTGCCGAGTTGCAAAACCTGTTCACCGCCAGCGAACACCGTTGCGCCGAACTGCGCGCCGAACAGGCTGAGGATCAGCGTCGGCAAAACGCCAACCAGGCCCTCGCGCAGCAGATCGCCGATGCTTATACCGAATACCAGCGCTGGGCACGTTTGAATGCATTGATCGGTTCGGCCACGGGCGATACCTTTCGCAAGATCGCCCAGGCCTACAACCTCGACCTGCTGGTGCATCACGCCAACGTTCAGTTGCGGCAACTGGCGCGGCGCTATCGCCTCAAACGTGGTGGCAGCATGCTCGGTTTGTTGGTGATGGACACCGAGATGGGTGATGAACTGCGCTCGGTGCATTCGTTGTCCGGCGGCGAGACGTTCCTGGTGTCGCTGGCCCTGGCCTTGGGCCTGGCATCAATGGCATCGAGCACGCTGAAAATCGAATCGCTGTTCATCGATGAAGGCTTCGGCAGCCTCGACCCGCAATCCCTGCAACTGGCCATGGATGCGCTTGATGGCTTGCAAGCACAGGGACGAAAAGTCGCGGTGATTTCACACGTGCAGGAAATGCATGAACGGATTCCGGTGCAGATTCAGGTCTGCCGTCAGGGCAATGGCCTAAGTACCCTGGAGGTGAAATGAATACGCTGTATTCCTTCCGCCGCTGCCCCTACGCGATGCGGGCGCGCATGGCCCTGCGCTATTCAGGGGTTGCGGTGAACATTGTCGAGGTCAGCCTGAAGGCCAAACCTGCCCAAATGCTGACGCTGTCGAGCAAAGGCACGGTGCCGGTGCTGAGCGTCGACGGTCAGGTGATCGATGAAAGCCTGGCGATCATGCGCTGGGCGTTGGCGCAGAGCGATCCGCAGGATTGGTTGCTCAAGGATGATCCTGTCGGGCAGCAACACATCGCCGGGTTGATCGAAGAAAACGATCAGGTGTTCAAGGTGCACCTGAATCGCTACAAGTACGCCGAGCGATACCCCGAGCAGCCAATGGCGTTTTATCGCGCCGAGGGCGAGGTGTTTCTGCGCAGGCTCGACGAGTTGCTGGAGGGTCGTGATTACTTGCTGGCCGAGCATCCGTGCCTGGCGGATGTGGCGCTGATGCCGTTTGTGCGGCAATTCGCTCATGTGGATCGCGAGTGGTTCGGGCAGTCGCCCTATCATCGTTTGCAGGCCTGGTTGCAGCGGTTTCTGGAGTCGGAGCTATTTACTGGCGTGATGCAGAAATAACACCGACTCACGCCAACACTGCACACATTTCTAACGCCGAGCAATCCAGGTGGAACGGCCCGAAAAAACTGCCGTGGCGTTTGATCGGCGGGTTGCTGGCGAGCAGCCCCAGTGCCTTCGCGGTTTCAATGTTACGAGCAAGGAAGGTCCATTGGTCATGAACACCAGGAAGGCGATGACCCAAAGCCTGTGCCCTTTCATTCCCCGGCAACGCCTACGAGTTCAGCCTGATCGACCACCGCATTGTGCGAACGGTGTTCAAATTGGATGCCGGGGTGAGCGACTTGAACCGGCGCCTCAAGACGTTGACGCGATTGAGACGAGAGGCTGACAACCAGCACCAAGGCTACGTAAAGACCGATAGCCAGATAAGCGCCGTGTTTGGCAGAAGTGATGATTGAGCTGGCCATGATGTTCTCCGCTGGCACGTTTCGACGCCCACAGAATTGATCAAAAAAACGGTGATAACCACTCAGGGTTATCCATAGTAACCATCAACTTCGTTAATCATTAAACCAAGCTATCTCAGTCTTCTATAAAACTCATCATGCGTTCGCGGGCCGCATCCGGCTCGCCTGCAACGGGCCGGGCCGGGCTGGGCTGGGCTGGGCTACCGAAAGAATGGGGGTGGAATAGAGAAATAGAAGTACACGCGTTATGCAGGGTTCAACGTTCAGGCTTGAGTCTTGTGATCCAGAGCCGCGTAAAAGTTGGCGCTCTGTTGCAGGTATTTCTGGGTGTAGCTTTGGGCGTGGGATTTTTTGTCGCTGATTTCAACGCTGGCGCTGGCTGGCAAAGCAACGGTGGCAGAGATAGCGGAAGCAGCAATTACGGAGAAGAGATTGAAGTTCATGGCGATGTTCCTCGGATTCAGTTGGCTTGCTTGCCCGGTGGGGCCGTGAAGTAAACTTAACCTTCGAGGTTGGCACATTGAAATCTTTTGTAGCGTTAGCAAATATCAGCGTTATTAATAGAAGGATGCAGGCCCCTTCAACCGGGGCCTGCGGCCTATTGACGCACCAGGAACTTGAGGTCGCTCGGGGCATCCATCGGTAGTTTTTGCACGGTTTTACCCAGCAGGCCTGTCGTTGAATCGCGCTCGACGACGACAATCTGGTTGCTTTTCTGATTGGCGATCAGCAAGAACTTGCCACTTGGATCGAGGCTGAACTCGCGCGGGTGATCACCTTCTACGGAGCGGCGCTGCAGCTCCTTAAGGTGCCCGCTCGCAGGATCGATGGCGAACACCAGCAGCTGATTGGCGGTGCCACGGTTGCTGACGTAGAGGAACTTGCCATCGCGTGACGCGTGAAGCGCTGCGGCTGCCTTGTCCGAAACGGGTTGACCCGTCGCCAACTCGACCATTTGCGTTTGCTTGAGTTGGCCGTCCTTGTAATCGAATACCGCCACCTGCGCACTCATTTCCATGGTCAGCCACGCGTGCTTGCCATCGCCGCTGAACAGCAGATGACGCGGCCCGCTACCGGGAGGCAACTGGACGGACGCCGGTGTCGCGGCGGTCAAGGGCAGTTCCGGGTTGGCCTTTGGGTCGAAGCGGTAGACAAAGATCTTGTCGGCGCCCAAGTCATTGGAGAACACATACTTGCCGTCCGGCGACGAAACCGTTGAATGCACGTGCGCCGACATCTGCCGTTCGGGATTGACCCGGCTTGATGGATGGCTGCTCATCTGCACCACGGGTTTGAGCTTGCCATCGACGCCCACCGGCAATACTGCCAGCGTACCGCCCGGATCTTCAGCCACCGAATAGTTGCTGACAAACAGGTGACTGGCTTCAACGCCGAGACTCGAATGCGTCGGCTCGCTGCCCAGGCTTTGCACCTGACTGATCAGGCTCAGGGCATGGGTTTGGGGATCGATCGCATAACTGCTGACGCGCCCTACCGGATCGGTCTGTCCCGGGCCGTTTTCATTGACCACGAACAGGTGACGCTGATCCTTGGACAGGGTCAGCCAGGATGGATTGTCGCTCTTGACCACTTGCAGTGGTTTGGCATTGATCTGCCCGGTAGTGCTGTCGAAGTTCAGGCGATAAATCCCCTGGCTTTGGCCGGCTGTGTAAGAACCGACCAGCAACTGATAGTCGTCGGCCGAGGCAACCTGAAAACCCATCGCGCCGACGCTGCCGGCCATCAACAGTGGCCAGAGTTTACGCATCCTCATTCGCTTCTTCCTCGTCCTCACCACCACCGAACGCGGTCATGCACACCAACCGGTGTTCACCGGAACTGCCGGTGATCAGCCAGCTTTGCAGGGTTGGATCGAAGGTCGCAGCCTCGACTTCGAGCGGAGTGAACTCCCAGTGCTTGGACGCACGACCGTCTATGCATTCGATGTGCAGATTATCGTCTTCATCAAGGGAGAACTCGAAGGCGTGCAGCCCGTCGATTTCCACCATATCGCAGTGTTCGAGGGTGGCGAGCAAGGTGTCGGTTGCGGCAGTCATGGCAGTCAATCTTTGAAGGGGAAAGACGCAATGATAGCTCATCCCCCCATGATCGTTCCCACAGAGTGGGAACGATCATTCGACCGTTACAGGAAGTCGCGGGATGGCTGGCCATCCACCAACCGCTGAATGCGCAGCGGCCGGGCGCAGGAAACGGTTGGCGCTCCGGCGGAGATCGGGCCTATCTCCTTAAAGGGTGCCAACGGTGCCGGGCTCGAACGCCGCGTCAACCAGTGCAATCCCATTGATTAACGGTGCACCGAACTCGGCCTGACTGATCTCGAACACCTCACCCGGCTGGGTGCGAGGTACTCGAGGTTTTTGCGCTCTATCACAGGCACCTGCAACACAATGGGCACCGCGTCGACCCTGGCCTGCATGGCTGAAGCACTGGGCACCTCCCTGCCCCACAACGCGGCGATTCCTGCCGTCGGTGCGCATCGTTATGTGCTGGCGCACATGTCCGGCATGCGCGCGGCGCAGATGGTTCGACCAACGCAGTGATCCACTTGAAAGCCATTGCCGGGCGCATCGGTCGCGGCATACCGACCATCGTCGACCTGCAACCTTGCGGACGTTTCCTGATGGAAGAGTTCTACTACGCCGGTGGCCTGCCAGCGGTGCTGCGTCGCTTGGGTGAAGCCAACTTGACTCTGGTGCAGTTGGATGATGCGCGTAGTGCATTGAACGCGCTGCCCGGCACCGAATTGTCATAGCGTAAAGTCAAAAAATCGCACAAAAAAAGCCGCAACCTGAGTTGCGGCTTTTCTATTTCAGCCTGGGATCAGTGAGCGAATAACGAGTTGCCCTTCTGCCCCGCCAGTTTCTCCGGCTTGATCAGGAACCGCGCCAACGCTGGCAGCAGCCACAGTGCGCCAAACATGTTCCAGAGCAGCATGAAGGTCAGCATCAGGCCCATGTCGGCCTGGAACTTGATGGCCGAAAAGATCCAGGTGCACACGCCAATCGCCAGGCACAGGCCGGTGAACAACACGGCTTTACCGGTGGATTTCAACGTCTGGTAATACGCCTCTTGTAGCGGCAGGCCTGCACGCAAGAAACTTTCCAGACGGCTGTAGATGTAAATGCCGTAATCCACGCCAATCCCCACCCCGAGCGCCACAACCGGCAGGGTCGCGACTTTCACGCCGATGCCCATGAAGGCCATGAGCGCGTTGCCCAGTACCGAGGTCAGGACCAGCGGCAGCACGATGCATAACGTCGCGGCCCAGGAGCGGAAGGTGATCATGCACATGGTCGCCACGCAGATGTACACCAGGATCAGGATGGTCAGCTCGGATTCCTTGATCACCTCGTTGGTGGCGGCCTCGATCCCGGCGTTACCGGAGGCGAGGATGAATTCCAGGCCTTCCTTGTTGTTCTCCTTGGCGAAGTCTTGCACCGCATGCACGGCGCGATCCAGCGTGGCGGCCTTGTGATCGTTGAGGAACACCAGCACCGGCGCCAGGGAGCAACTGTTGTTGTACAGACCATCAGCCCGAGCGATCGAGTTGTTCAGCACGTCCGGGTTACGCGACAAGGTTTCCCATTTCATGTTGCCCTCGTTCATGCCCTTGATCATCTGCTTGGACACGGTCACCAGCGAGATCGCCGACTGCACGCCCTCGGTGTTCTGCATCTTCCACATCAGCTCGTCGATCGGCGCCATGGTTTCGTAATGCGAGCAGCCTTCGGACTTGGTCTTGACCATCACCACCAACACGTCGGAACTGGTGGAGTAATTGCTGATGATGAAGTTGTTGTCCTGGTTATAGCGCGAGTCCGGACGCAGTTCCGGAGCGCCCTGATCAAGGTCACCGATTTTCAGGTTCTGGCTGTACCAGAGGCCGCCGCCGAAGGCCAGCAGCGCCAGCACGATGGACACCTGCGCTACTTTCGGGCTGGCAAAATTCGACAGCAGACGCCAGAACGGGTGTTCCCGGCGCGCGTCTTTCTTGCTGCGCTCGACGGCGCGCTTGCTGATACCAACGTAGGAAATTGCCACTGGCAGCAGGATCAGGTTGGTGAACACGATCACCGCCACGCCGATGGACGCGCCGATAGCCAGTTCACGAATCACCCCGATATCGATGATCAGCAGCGTGATAAAACCCACCGCATCCGCAAGGATCGCAATCATCCCCGGCAGGAACAGCTGACGGAACGTGCGCCGCGCCGCAGTCAAGGCGTTTTCTGCCTCGCTGGACTGCAAGGCAATACCGTTGATCTTCTGCACACCGTGGGAAATACCAATGGCGAAGATCAGGAACGGCACCAGCATCGAGTAGGGATCGAGCCCGAAACCAAAGAAGTGCATCAAACCGAGCTGCCAGACCACCGCCACCAACGTGGTGCTCAACACCGCCACGGTGCTGCGCATACAGTTGGTGAACCAGTAAAGCAGAATCAACGTGATGATGAAGGCGATGCCGAAGAACATCACCACCATGATCAGCCCATCGATCAGGTCGCCGACTTTCTTGGCGAATCCGACGATGTGGATTTTCACGTTAGGGTTCTGGGCTTCGAATTTGTTGCGGATCTTGTCTTCGAGTTCGTGAGAGAACTTGCGATAGTCCAGCGCCAGCAACTTGCCTTGATCTTGCGGGTCCGGGTAGGACTCCAGCAGCGGGATATCGACAATACTCGACTTGAAGTTGTTGGCCACCAGACGCCCGACCTGACCGGACTTGAGCACGTTGTTGCGCAACAGGTCGAGGCTTTGCTGGGAGCCGTTGTAGCTCTGCGGAATCACTTCACCACCGGCGAAGCCTTCCTCGGTCACTTCAGTCCAGCGCACGCTCGGGCTCCACAGCGACTTGAGGCCGGAACGGTCAACACCGGAAATGTAGAACACCTCGTCATTGATCTGACGCAGAGTCTCCATGTAATCCTTGGAAAAGATGTCGCCATCAGTGGCTTCCACCGAGATGCGCACCGTGTTGCCCAGATTCGCCAGATCGTTGCGATGCTCCATCATCTTTTGAATGAACGGATGATCAAGCGGGATCATTTTTTCGAAACTGGTGGATGGCCGGATCAGCGTCGCCTGCCAGAACAGGAAAATACTGACCAGCAGGCAGATGACGATCACTGCCGGGCGGTTGTTGAAAATCAGGCGTTCGAGAAACGTCGCCTTGTCATGATGATGAGTGCTCAAGGATGTCATAGACCCGCCCTCTTATTATTTGCCCGGCTCATTTGGACGACCCATTTTTTCCATTCTCTGCCCCGGTTGGCGAAGTGACGCGAACGCCACCTTGTCCTGCCAGAATCAGATTGCCATTGCCCGCTGCGGTGACCGCCGAAACGGCAATGCGATCCGAACGGTTGAACACGCTGAAGGTTTCGCCGTTGTCGTCGCTGCGGATCACCGAGCCACCGTTGCCGACGATCACGATGGAACCGTCCTCGAGCAGCGTCGCACCGGACAGACCGAATTCCAGCACACCGCGAACGGCCTTGAGCTCAATCGGCTCCCAGGTCGTACCGAAATCGGTGGAGCTAAACAGATTGCCCCGCAGCCCATAGACCAGCAGCGTATTGGCCTGAGCGGTGCCGATCACGCCAAACAGTGAACCCTCATAGGGACCTTCAAGCTTCTCCCAGGTCTGGCCCCAGTCGGCGGAGCGGAACATGCTGCCCTGCTCGCCAACGATGAACAGGCCGGAATCCTTGACCGCGGCGATGGCGTTGAGGTGGTACTGGTCTTCGTTGTCGAGGCGATCGCTGACATCTTCCCAGTGCTTGCCGCCGTCGGTGGTGGCCAGCAACGCCCCGTAAGCGCCTACGGCAAAGCCGCTATTGACGTCCAGAAACCAGACGTCGAGCAGCGGCGATTCGCGTTTCAAATCTTCGAATTGCTTGATCCAGGTGACGCCGCCGTCCTCGCTCGCGAGGATCTGCGCATCATGTCCGACGGCCCAACCGTGCTTGTCGTCGACGAAAAACACCGACGTCAACAGTTGCCGCGTCGGCACCTTGGCTTGGGTCCAGGTCGCGCCTTGGTCATCGGAATACAAAATGTGCCCGCGATCCCCGACCGCCACCAGGCGCTTGCCGGCGTGCACGACGTCGAGCATCAGGCTCTTGCTGGCTTGGGCAGACTCAATGGAATAAACAATGTCGGATGCTGGCGCAGCAGCGGCCAGCACAGGTGCCGACAGCACGGCACAGCCCAACAGCGAGAGCGCTGTAGCCAGCAACGCGATTTTGCGTAATGCCGGCGGGCGGCAGATACCCACACCCATGACAGGCTCACTCATAGACCTTCCCCCATTATTATTGTTAGGCCGTTCAACCTTTCAGGGCGCCGTAAGGGATGCTCTTTGGGATTGCCTTTTCTGGAGCATAGTCCTGAAATACGCAATCTAGAGCCCCTTCGGAAGCTGGCTTATCCTATCGGGGTTTGGAAAGGTCTGACAATCGACGCCACGTTATGTTTTGTTAACTGGGGGGTATAACGGGCGTGAGTGAATGGGGAGGTATTCGGAGGGGTGATTTCGATGGGGGTGTAGATCCGTTACCGCAGAAATGGAGAGGTACACCTGAAATAAAATGGTCGGCTGTCAGGCCGCCATCGCGCGCAAGCTCAGCTCCTACAGGGGGTTGAGTCAACCGCTGCAGGAGCGAACCCAGAGTCAGGCCAGGCTTTTGCTGACCACTTCAAACACGTCGCTGGACAGTTGACCCGAAGCGCGAATCCGCTCCAACTCACCTTTCATCAACGCCTGACGCGCATCGTCATACTTGCGCCAGCGAGTCAGCGGCGCCAACTGCCGAGAAGCGATCTGCGGATTAAACCCGTTCAGTTCGATCACCAGATCCGCGAGGAACCGATAACCCGAACCATCGGCCGCATGGAAGTTGATCAGGTTCTGCCCGGCAAACGCGCCGACCAGTGCGCGAACCTTGTTCGGGTTCTTGATATTGAACGCCGGGTGTAGCATCAACGCCTTGACCCGCTCCAGACCACCGGGCAACACGCTGCCCGCCTGGACGCTGAACCACTGATCCATGACCAGCGGATTATCTTTGAAGTGCTCGGCAAAACTCGCCAGTGCCGTGGCCTTCTCTTCTTCGTTCGGCGAATTCACCAATACCGCCAATGCCGTCAGGCGCTCGGTCATGTTGTCGCTGGTCTCGAATTGCTCCAACGTCGCCGCCAACACTTGCGGCTTGCCGCTGAGCATCAGGTAAGACAGTGCGATGTTCTGCAACGCGCGACGCGCAAAGTGTTCGGCCTCAGCCACATACGGGGTGTGCTTCGAGAGATCGCGATTAGCCTGATAACGCAGCCACAACGCCTCGAACAGATTGTCCGCCAATTGCTTGCGAGCAAACTCGCGAGCGATGTGAATGGCGTCAACGTCAGCCACTTCGCTGATCTCGGTCAGATACGCTTCGCCCGGCAGCGAAAGCATTTCCGCGACCATCGCCTGGTCCAGCGTCTCGTCCGACAACACAGTGCGCAAGGCAGAAATCAAACGCTGATCCAGCACCAGTCTCTCGCCCTTTTGCTGCTGAGCAATCAGCTCTTGCAGCACCTGAACTGACAATTGCTGACCCGCATCCCAGCGATTGAAGCCGTCGCTGTCGTGCTGCATCAGGAACATCAGTTGATCGCGGTTGTACGGGAAGCTCAGCTTTACCGGCGCCGAAAAGCCACGCAACAACGAAGGCAATGGCTGCTCCGCAATGTCGATGAAGGTGAATGTCTGCTCGGCGTCGGTCACTGAAATGACCCGTGAGGTGCCCTGAGCGCTGGCTTCACCGGAAAGACGCAACGCAATGGCCGCGCCGTTGGAGTCCAGCAGGCCCAATTCAACCGGGATCACGAACGGCAACTTCTCAACCTTGTCCGGGGTTGCCGGGCAGCTTTGACGGAACGTCAGGCTGTAGGTTTTCGCCGCTGCGTCGTAGGACTCGCTGACCGCCAAACGCGGTGTGCCGGCCTGGCTGTACCAGCGCTTGAACTGGGTCAGGTCGACACCATTGGCGTCTTCCATTGCTTTAATGAAGTCGTCGCAGGTCACGGCCTGACCGTCATGACGATCGAAGTACAGGTCGCTGCCTTTGCGGAAGCCTTCGGCGCCGAGCAAGGTATGGATCATGCCGACCACTTCCGAACCCTTTTCGTACACGGTCAGGGTGTAGAAGTTGGAAATCTCGATGAAGCTGTCCGGGCGCACGGCGTGAGCCATGGGACCAGCATCTTCGGCGAACTGGTGGGTGCGCAGGTATGCCACGTCCTGGATGCGCTTGACCGTGGCCGAGTTCATGTCGGCGGAGAAGCCCGAATCGCGGAACACGGTGAAGCCTTCCTTCAGCGACAACTGAAACCAGTCGCGGCAGGTCACACGGTTGCCCGACCAGTTGTGGAAGTACTCGTGGGCAACAATCGCCTCGACCCGCTGGTGCGCGGCGTCGGTGGCGGTTTCGGCGCGGGCCAGCACGGCGCTCGAGTTGAAGATGTTGAGGCCCTTGTTCTCCATGGCGCCCATGTTGAAGTCATTGACCGCGACGATCATGAAGATGTCCAGATCGTACTCACGACCGTATACCTCTTCGTCCCAGCGCATGGACTTCTTCAGGCTGTTCATGGCGTGCTGGCACTTGTCGATGTTTTCCGGCTCGACATAAATGCGCAGTGCCACGGAGCGATCGGTCATGGTGGTGAAGGTGTCTTCAACGCCCCACAAATCACCGGCCACCAGCGCGAACAGGTAGGCAGGTTTCTTGAACGGATCTTCCCAGGTCGCCCAGTGCCGGCCGTCTTCGCCGGGACCGGAGGCAATCGGGTTACCGTTGGACAGCAACACCGGATAGCTATGTTGTTCGGCAACCACCGTGGTGGTGAACGTACTCATCACGTCTGGACGGTCGAGGTAATAGGTGATCTTGCGAAAGCCTTCGGCCTCGCACTGGGTACAGAACATCGTGCCGGATTTGTACAGGCCTTCCAGCGCAGTGTTGGTTTCCGGATGGATCTTGACGCTGGTGTCGACCGTGAAGGTGGTGCTGGTCGGGTGCAGGGTCAGGTGATGCTCGGTCAGTTGGTAGTCCGCGTCGCTCAGCTCGTGGTCAGCCAGGGTGACTGACATCAATTCAAGCTGCTGGCCATCCAGCACCAGCGGCGGCAGGCCCGGGCCACGGTCAGGGTTGCGGCGCATTACCAGTTGCGCATGGACCAGGCTGTGGTCCTCGAACAACTCGAAGGTCAGGTGCGTCTCGTCGATCAGGTACTCGGGCGCCTGATAGTCCTTCAGGTAAATCATCTTCGGTTGTTCGGTGCGCATGCTGGAGTCCTTACTGATGCACGGCGAGCTGGTAGGCCGTGTATTTACGAATATTGATTACGCCGGTGTCGAAAATCAGGTACTGGCCCTTGATTCCCAACAGCGTGCCTTCGGCAATCGGATTCTTGTCTAGGTTGAAACTGACGATCTTGGCCGGGTATTGCTCGACCGGATAGCGGATTTCGAGCGTTTCTACATCGGCAATGGTCTGGATCGCCTGTAGGCCGAATCGTTCCTGCAAACAGTGCAATCCTTCGGCGCAACTGTCGAACAGCTGGTCACGAACCTGAGCCAGGTCGACCGACACCGCATCGCCCTTGAGTAAAGCACGCCAGTTGGTTTTGTCCGCCACCTGACTGCGGAACAAGTCTTCGACGAAGCCCGACTGCTGACGGGTCGAGACACGCATGATTGGCAAAGCCTGACAGGCGCCCTGATCGATCCAACGGGTCGGCAACTGGGTGGCGCGGGTAATCCCGACCTTCACCCCCGAAGAGTTGGACAGATACACAATGTGATCCGTCATGCAGAACTTCTCGCCCCACGCCGGCTCACGGCAGGTGCCAGCGTCATAGTGACAACGCTCCGGGCTCATGATGCAGATATCGCATTGGGCCAGTTTGGTCATGCACGGGTAGCAGTAACCCTGACTGAAACTGGTTTTGGTCTTGCGTCCGCAATGGGAGCAATGAATCGCCCCCAGGTATTCCAGGCGCACCGTAGTCCCGATCAACGGATTGACCGGCACCTCGACGTCGTCCAGACGAAACGCGTACTGCACGTTCGACCCGTCAAGGCGCGCCGACATTTTGCTGCTTGCACCGCGGCCAATCTCGTTCAATGGACGGCATCCGATTTGAACAGAATATTCGGCACTTCGATTGACTTGGAGCCGCACTCCTGCACGCCCATGTAACCGGTGCGCTGGTCTTCGGGCAGGTTCTGGATTTCCCAGGCAATCATCGCTTGCAGCGACAGTTCGCGTTGTTCGGCGGTGAGTTTGCCACCGTCGGACCATTTACCGATTTCCACCGCCAGTTTCAGGCTCTGGTAGATATCAGGGGTTATGTTGTTGATCATTTCGTTAAAAGAGGACATCAAGGGCTCCGCGCTCTTAAATACATAACAGTTTTAGGCGGCCAGTTTACGGCGGTTGTACAAACCACCCAACAAACCGGTCAAGCATCCGATGAGCAACCCGCCGACGTGGGCCGCATTGGCAATTTCACCGAAGCCGATCATCGAGACCAACCCGGACAGGCACAGCACCAGCCACACCAGCATCATCACCAGCACGCCGCGCGGCAGGCGATAAGCCGGGGTTGGCGACAACAGTTGAAAGATCCAGCAATGCCCGAGGAGGCCGTACAGCACGCCGGACAACCCGCCAAACAGCGTCGGGCCACTGAAAACAAACTGGGCGTAGTTCGAGACCAGCCCGAACAGCAACGTCAGGCCGATCAGGTTGATACTCCCCTGGCGCGACTCGATGCGCCGCCCCAGCTCCCAATACCACATGCCATTCATGGCCAGGTGCAGGATGCCGAAGTGGATCAGCATCGGCGTCACCAGACGCCACCATTGCCCCGCCGCCAGGCTGTCGGCCAAGGGCACGAAATGGATGTACTCGCCGACAACACGGAAATCAAGGAAGGTCAGCCAGCGCATCGTGTCGAGGTTTTCGCCCAGCAGCGTCACGGCACCGACAAGCAGGCTCAGCAGCAACACGAACGCTGTCGCCTTGGCGTGGCGCAGTTGCTCGACGAAACTTGGGCGCTTTATGGTTTGCGCCACCGGAATGTCCAGTTGTTGATCGGGATCACCGGCCGGGAAGCGTTCGTACAACACACGCACGTCTTCGCTGATGTTGGCCGGCACCCACAGCACCTGCTCACCCGCCTCTTCACTGACCCGATGCGGCACCTGCATGCGCTGCAACAGTTTGACGAACCCGCTCAAATCCACCGCCAGCGGCAGACGTAAAACCGCAATGGCGCTCATTGCAGCACCTCCGGGCGCTCGACATCGACCCAGACAAATTTATGCGGGTCGAGACGGGTTTCCTGATCCAGACGGTAGGCGACCAGCTTGCCGTAGAGCACCGCGCTGTAATCCAGACAGGCCAGGTTCGGCCGGATCGGCACTGGTTTGCCGCTGCGCCAGTAATGGCCCACGAACAACAGTGGCTCATCGACGCCGTAGCGCAGCAAGGTATTTTTTTCAGTGGACGACAGCGGCGTCCGGGCCACGGGGTCGGGCAAGGCGTCGGGCTGGAACACGATGTCTCCATAGGTTTGCGGGTTGTCTTCCCAGAACTTTGTGCGGAAGAACGAACGCGTCAGGCCATCGCCACTGGTCATGGTCAACCCATGAGGCAAGCGCATGTCAGTGCCGCGCAGCAGGCGGTCAAACACGGTGCAGGCGAAACTGCCCGGTACGGCCGAGGCCTGGAGAAAATGCTCATCAACGCAGCCGTTGGGGAATAGCGCGCGCAATGGTTCGATCAGGCCCGCGTCCCAGCAGGCATGCACCACGCGAAAACGCCCGGCATCGACGAACAATGGCATCTCATAGAACCATTGCAGGAAATCATGCCAGTCAGCCGGATGGTCTTCGAATTGGGTCAGGGTTTCGTTCAGCAAACGGGCATGGCGCGGGGTGTGTTCACGCACGAACTGCTTGCCGCTGCCCGCCGGCGCTGGCGCGCTCCAACCGAGGGCGTTGAACTCATGGTTGCCCATGATGCACAGCGCCTGGCCGGCTTCGACCATGTCGTGAACGATGTGCAGCGCTTCGCGAATCCGCGGACCGCGGTCGATGATGTCGCCGACGAACACCGCCATGCGCGACGGATGCCGCCAGACACCACCGTGTTTTTGGTAACCGAGCCGGTCGAGCAAGTGCTCAAGTGTCAGAGCGCAACCGTGCACGTCACCGATCAGGTCGTAGCTACGCGCGGGATCGAGCATCAGTCGCCTCCACCACCCAACTTGCTGCCCCAGCCGAGTTTAGTCCGGCAGACTTCATAGTAGTTATGGTCAAGCGGGTGAATCAGCCGCAGCTTTTGGGCTTTCTTGCTGATTGTGATGGTGTCACCCGGCGCGCAGGTGAAATGGTTCTGCCCGTCACAGGAGACTTGCGGGTAAATCTGCATATCTTTGGACACGACGATTTTCAGCTCACTGTTGCCATCGACCACAATCGGCCTGCCCGACAAGGTATGGGGGTACATCGGCACAATCACAATAGCGTCGAGCTTGGGATGCATGATCGGGCCGCCCGCCGATAGTGCGTAGGCCGTCGAGCCGGTCGGCGTGGCGACGATCAGGCCATCGGCCTTCTGGCTACAGACGAACTGGCCGTCAATGTACAACTCGAACTCAATCATCCGCGTCGATTTGCCGGGGTGCAGCACCACGTCGTTCAGCGCGTCGCCCTGACCGATGGCCTCGGCGTGGCGGCGGACTTCGGCTTGTAGCAGGAAGCGGTTTTCCACCAGATAGTGGCCGTCGAGCACTTCGGCGACTTTGACTTCCAGCTCATCGGGACGAATATCGGTCAGAAAGCCCAGGCTGCCACGGTTGATGCCGAGCACCGGAATATTGTGCCGGGCCAGTGCCCGCGCGGCGCCCAACAGGCTGCCGTCACCCCCGACCACAATCACCATGTCACATACTTCGCCGAGCATCTTGCGCGAGGAGGTTTGCAAGCCATGACCCGGCAGCACTTCGGCGATGGTGTCTTCGAGGATCACGTGCAGGTGACGATCGAGCAGAAACCGTTTCAGTCGGCGGACGGTATCCAGCACCTGTGAACTGCCAAGGCGACCGATGATGCCGATATTACGAAATTGCTCCATGGGGCTCCTAATGAAGGGCGCGGCGGCGAAAAACACGATTATGGGCGAAAGCGCGGGATAGACAAAATCCTTTCAGCCACAACGGTGTACTCACGATTGAGGCTATGCTCGCAAGATGATCCTATTTCCCGATTTGCTGCAGTTACCCCACCAGTTGCGCCATCCCGAAGTGCGCGACCTGGCCTGGGTCATCCTCGCGCCGCCGATGCTTGGCGTCACGACGTGGCCGCAGCGTCATCCGCTGGCCGGCAGTGACTGGGTCCAGGCACCGGAGCGGCTGGAACGGTGGCTGCGGCAACTCGATCACGACAGTTATGACTTGCTGCATTGGCTGGCGCAGGCCCGAACCCGGCGATTGGGCTTGTACTACGAACGCCTCTGGCAATACGCCGTGCGGCACGCGCCGGGTACCGACCTGATTGCCGCCAATATGCCGATCCGCCGCGAAGGCCACACGCTGGGCGAGTTGGACATGCTGCTGCGCGACCGTGACGGGGTGCATCATCTGGAACTGGCGATCAAACTTTACCTTGGCCCGCAAAATGGCGACGGACACGACACAGCTCAGTGGCTCGGTCCCGGCTGTCACGATCGGCTGGACCGCAAACTGGCCCATCTGACTCAGCACCAATTGCCGATTTCGGCGCGCCCGGAGAGCCGCGAAGTATTGGCGGCGCTGGATATCCAGCAGTTCAGTGCGCATTTGTGGCTGGGGGGCTATTTGCTGTATCCGTGGCCGGGGCAGGCCGAGCCACCGAAGGGTGCACACCCCCAGCATTTACGCGGTAGCTGGCTGCATCAGAAGGACTGGTCAGACTTTGTCGTACAGCGCCCGTTCGGTCGCTGGCAACCCCTACCCCGCCATGCCTGGCTGGCGCCGGCCCACTATCCGGCGGAGCAGACCTGGAGCACTGGACAGCTGAATGCCTGGCTCAGCGAGCTGGAGCCACTCGCCCCGGCGCAGTTGCTGGTGCGACTCATCGAAAACGCCCAGGGCGATTGGGAAGAGGCCGAGCGGCTGTTTCTGGTGGCGGATCTTTGGCCGAATGTGCCGGGTAATGGCTGAGTTTTGTAGCGTCCGGGCTGACCCGCTCCTAACGGGCCATAGGCAACGCCGCCCAGGCAAAGCCCCCCGCCGCGTCCAGCAGCAGACTTTGACAAGAAGCCGGCGTTGCCATTGGTACGCTGTACGACTATTTCCCGAGTAAGGAAGCCTTGCGATCAGGCTACGTTCGGCACGGTCGGGACGTCTTGATGCTGCGTCTGGACCTTCACGTCGTGCACGCAAGCTTCGCGGGCCCATCCGGATCAAACGCTTGGCACGTCTGACCTATAACCCGAATGGAAGCACTGATCTGTAGCCGATTGACCAGTACGCCGTAACGTAGAAGATTTGTCACACCTTCTTGTGTTGTTCGACCCAAAGACCATAAGCATTGATGAATTTTTGCAGGAACGGTTTTAGCGACTCGGACAGGTTGCCCGCCTCATCGAATGCTGAACCGGCACCGCTCAGATAAGCTTCCGGTTGCTGCATGCACGGCACATCCAGAAACACCATAGACTGGCGCAGGTGATGGTTGGCGCCAAACCCCCCGATAGCGCCCGGCGAAGCACTGATCACCGCTCCGGGCTTGCCGCTCCAGGCACTCTTGCCATAGGGACGCGAACCCACATCGATCGCGTTCTTCATCGGTGCAGGCACCGAACGGTTGTATTCGGGGGTTACAAACAGCACCGCGTCGGATGAGCTCACTTGTTGCCGGAAAGTGCTGTAGGCTGCCGGCGGTGAAGCACCATCGATGTCCTCGTTGTAGAGCGGCAGATCGCCGATTTCGACGATAACCAGTTTGAGATTGGCGGGTGCCAGCTCGGCCAGGGCCAGCGCCACCTTGCGATTGATCGATTCCTTTCTCAAGCTGCCGACCAGTACAGCGATCGTATAGACGTTGCTCATGGAAGATTCTCGACTGTCCGATGGAAAGAGCTTGTAGTTATAGATGACGATTCAACCAGTGGGCGACTGAAAACGCCGCCCCGGACTATTTTTTTCCTGTAGGAAAACTTACCTCGCCCAACCACGGTCTACAGAGCCGCAAATTGTGTGATTTATCCCCAGAGGTTCTAAGCAGATGGCAGCAGTACTCGTCGGTCAGTTCCATGCAAGAGACGCGGAAGGCCGCGTTTATTCCGTGCATGAGTTCCAGGAATCCACCCCGTCGGCAGACGGCCTCACGGGCTCGGTGCCTGTCACCACTTATAAGCTGGCCATTGGCGATCGCGTACGGAAACTCGATGACAACCAGTTTTTGCTGGTGCAGTCGGACGTGACCATCGTGCGCGAACCCGACACCTATGTCGGCAACCTGCCGGAAACCAACGTCGCTTCATAACCCCGCGTTATGAGCAGAAGTCATATGCGCGCACTTGAGTTAGGATTCAGCCACTGACTCCCTCACCTGCTGAACATGGACTTCACGCATGCGTTTACGTCATATCGAAGTGATCCAGGCGCTCCTGCAGACTGGTCACCTGGGCACCGCCGCCGAATGGCTGCAATTGCCCGTGGCTGAAGTCGAAGGGATTCTGCGCGACGCCGAGGATCAGTTGGGTTTCATGCTGTTTTCAAGCGTGCGTGGACGCTTGCAGGCCACGCGCGAGGCGCGGGAGTTACAGGCCCAGATCGCCCTCGTCTATGAAGCGCTCGAGCCGGTTCAGCGGCTGGCCAACAGCCTCAAGCAATATCAGGCTCCGCCCTTGCGGATTGTCTGCACGCCGCCCTTGGCACAGCAGCTATTGCCACAGAGCATTGCCGCCCTGCGCCGACGCCTTCCTGACGCGCCTTGCACCCTTCTGAGCCAACCTACCCGCGAGATCGTCAGAAACCTGCTGTTGCGCGAAAGCGATCTGGGCCTGAGCCTGCATGACCCCGATCACGCTGACATTCATTGCCAAGTGATCGCCCAGGGGAAACTTCAGTTGCTCGCGCCCCACGGCTGGTTGCAACCCAAACAAAAGTACATCTCGCTGCAGGACCTGGCCGGCCAATCGCTGGTTGGCCTGGAAGGTCATGATCCGCTGAGCCCGGCGCTGGAAAACAAGCTGCATGCCCTGCGCCCTGCGCCGGTCATTCAGACCCGGGTACAGACTCATCAGATGATGCGCAGCATGGTCGAGGCCGGCGAAGGCTTGGCCATCGTCGACCCTTTCACCGCCCTTGGGGCGAAATCGACCGGGCTGGATGCCTGCCCGCTGGCGCCGGCGATGCCGATCAGCCTATACGCCTTAACCCTCAAGAACGGCGAGCCATCGCCAGCGGTTCAGGCGTTGCTGGGCATTATCACGGAACAAGCCGTGGCGATATTGACGAGCTAAGCGGGGTTTCCAGCGGGTTATCGAACAATCGATACCAGAACAGCGCCACTTCGGCGGTGTTCGGATCGATCCCGCGATAGCGCAGATGATCGATTCCGCCCATGACGTAACCGCTGCGTTCATAGAGCCGGCAGGCCCCAAGATTGTTGTTCTGGGTTTCAAGCATGATGCCCGGCAGTTTCTTTTTTCGGCTCCAGAACTGCGCCACATCCAGCAACGCCTTGGCCACGCCATGACGGCGCGCCGGCGCATGCACCGCCAACTCGTCGATATGGGCAAAGCCGTTCCAGTTGGTGCTGACCACCAAGTGACCCACGGGCTCATCATCGAGATAAGCCGTGAAAATCGCGCTGTCTGCGGCATCGCGGAAATTGCTGAACTCCTCGGGATCAATGCCGTAGCACTTGCGATAGGGCGTGATCGGCGTCACCGTCCACTGCTCCACCGGTTTACCGATTTCGGCGGCACCGTAGGCCGCGACTTCAAAACTGAAATCACTGCCCCAGATGTAGGCTGCAAAACCATCGTCGGCAACGCGCACCGACAGCCCTGGGTATTTCGGATTCATGACCGGTTGCATACTGGGAAAGGTCCTCACTCCTTGATGCAATCGACGGTATACAGCCGTCCATTGCCCTCGTCTTCGTGTTGCAAGCCGTGCACATCAGCGACAAACCCCGGGAAGCTGCTGTCGAACGTACGGGCAAAGGCCAGGTAATCGATGATCGAACGCGTCGACTCGGTAAACCGCTCGCCGGGCATGATCAACGGGATCCCCGGCGGGTACGGTACCAGCATCACTGCGGCGATCCGGCCATCCAGAGCATCGATCGACACCGCTTCAACCTCGCCACGCACTAATTGATCATAGGCATCAGACGGCTTCATGGCGATTTCCGGCAGCACTGTGTACATGCGTTTGAGGTGTTTGGCCGTGGCATTACTGCGATAGCAGGCGTGCAGCTGATCGCACAGATCGCGCAACCCCATGCCCTGATAGCGCGCGACATTCTCTTGTGCCACGCACGGCAGGCAAATCGCGAGGCTGACATTGGCGTCGTAGCTACGCTTGAACTCCAGCAACTCGGTCAGCAGCGTGCTCCATTTACCCTTGGTGATACCCATGGAGAACAGCACCAGGAACGAATAGAGCCCGGTCTTTTCAACGACCAACCCACGCTCCCAAAGGAATTTGCTGACCACCGCCGCCGGAATCCCGCGCGGGCTAAGGGCGCCGCCGGCCGTCAGGCCCGGCATCACCAACGTGACCTTGATCGGATCAAGCAGCACGTAGTCGTCGGTTACGCCGCCAAAGCCGTGCCAGTCAGCGTCGGGTTGCAGCAGCCAGTCATCGGTGACGACACGGTTGATGCCCTCCGCCGAGGGCGGCTGCCAGATGGAAAACCACCAATCGTCAGCGGCGATGTGCTGGCGCAAATTGGCTAGCGCCCGACGAAAACTCAGCGCTTCGTCAAACATTTCCTGCAACAGCGAACGCCCGGCCGGGCCTTCCATCATGGCCGACGCCACATCCAGCGAAGCGATGATGCTGTACTGCGGCGAGGTAGAGATGTGCATCATGAACGCTTCATTAAAGCGATCCCGATCCAGCTGCCGCGCGCCGCCGTCCTGGACGTGAATCATCGACGCCTGGCTGAACGCCGCCAGCAGTTTGTGGGTGGAATGGGTGGTAAACACCAGGGGGCCGTTCTCACTGCAGGAAGTGCCCATGCCGTAACGTCCGGCGAAGAACTCGTGAAACGCCGCGTAGGCGTACCAGGCCTCATCGAAGTGCAAGACCTCGACGCTGTTGCCCAACTGCTGCTTGATGAGCTCGGCGTTGTAGCAGAGGCCGTCGTACGTCGAATTGGTCACCACCGCCAACTTGACCTTGGGTGCCCGGCCCTTGGTCAGTGGGCTGGCGTCAATCTTGGCCTGAATCGATTCGCGGCTGAATTCGCTCAATGGAATCGGGCCGATGATCCCCAGCTCATTGCGCTCCGGGCACAGGTACAGCGGAATGGCACCGGTCATGATGATCGAGTGCAATATGGACTTGTGGCAGTTGCGATCCACCAACACCAAGTCATCGCGAGCGACCATCGAATGCCAGACGATTTTGTTGGCGGTCGAGGTGCCATTGATCACAAAGAAAGTGTGATCGGCGCCGAAATTGCGGGCAGCGCGGGCCTCCGCTTCTGCCAGCGGACCGGTGTGATCGAGCAAAGAACCGAGTTCCGGCACCGACACCGACAAATCGGAACGCAGGGTATTTTCCCCGAAAAACTGGTGAAATGCCTGACCCACCGGGCTCTTGTGGTACGCCACACCGCCGCCATGGCCGGGCGTGTGCCAGGAATAGTTAGAGTCAGCCGTGTGCTGCACCAGCGCTTTGAAAAACGGCGGCAGCAGACCATCCAGATATTTGCGTGCCGCTCGAGCGACCTGCCTGGCCAGAAAAGGCACGGTGTCTTCGAACAGATAAAGAATCCCGCGCAACTGATTGAGTTCGGCCATGGCGTCGGCCGGAGCGTTCTCCAGGGTCACCTGCTCACCCAGCGCGAAGATCGGCAAGTCGGGCGCACGCACTCGCGCCAGGCCAATCAGCTCGGCCATATTGTGTAATAGATGAGAGTGAGCGCTGGCGTCTTCGGCCGCAATCAACATGCAGGAAAGACCGTGATGGGTCGAGGCAACCAGACGCCCTTCGGTGTAGTCCACCGCCGAGACAATGCTGAAGCCTTCCTGTTCCAGCTCCCGGGCAATGCCACGCACGCGATCACCGGCGACGGTGTCCGCCTTGATGTCGCGATGGACGATCAGGACCGGAAATTTCAAATCTTTATACATGAGGCTCAGTGTCCTGAGGCGGCAAACCGTGGTCCGCCAATCACCTCAGGGTAGAGGGTTCGAGCGCATGTGGCGAGTGCGGTGCCCCGAAGCAGATCGTCGGGCGCACCATTGTGTGGCGAAAAATCAGGCTTGAGCCTTGGCCTCGGCCAGTTGTTGCCAGAGTGACGCCGCGCCGGCGGATTTGGCGATGGCTTCCAGGCGTGCCACGTGTTGAGCCAGGTCATCTTCGCTGGCACGGATGATACGCGTCGGCTGACGATCGACCGGCAGGCGGCGGATCTCGGAGGCGGAATTGTCCGAACCTTCCCCGGAACCGTTGCCGTCGGAAGCATTACCAGCCAGTGACAAGCTGGTCTGGCCGCCCGTCATGGTCAGGTAAACGTCGGCGAGGATCTCGGAGTCGAGCAAGGCGCCGTGCAGTTCACGGCCGGAGTTGTCGACGCCATAGCGTTTGCACAAGGCATCGAGGCTGTTGCGCTGCCCCGGGTGACGTTCCCGGGCCATCATCAGCGTGTCGAGGATCGAGCAGTGCTGCGTGATGTCCACACGATCGTGCTGGCCCATCAGGGAGAATTCGTTGTTGATGAAGCCAACGTCGAACGCCGCGTTATGGATGATCAACTGAGCACCCTTGATGAATTCAAAAAATTCATCGGCCACTTCAGTGAAGCGCGGCTTGCCGACCAAAAACTCGTTGGTGATGCCGTGGACGCCAATGGCGCCTTCATCACTCTCGCGGTCTGGTTGCAGGTAAACGTGGAAATGCCGGCCTGTCAGGCGCCGACCGATCAACTCGACACAACCGATTTCGATAATCCGGTGGCCGTCGGTCACCGGCATGCCGGTGGTTTCGGTATCGAGTACAACGGATCTGGTGGCCATCAGTGCTCAGCTCTCAACGGGTCATTCGTGCAAAAACGGCGATATTAACACGCTCGCTGGGGTCTTTCAGATACACCGTGTTGCAGCCATTCGCGGGCAGGCTTAAGCCTGCTTGTAACCGCGTACTTCATCCACGCCACGGTTGGCCAGTTGGTCGGCGCGTTCATTGCCATGGTGACCGATGTGGCCACGCACCCATTTCCAGGTGACGTTGTGGCGATTGACCTGCTCGTCCAGCAACTTCCACAGATCAGCGTTTTTTACCGGTTCTTTCGCAGCCGTTTTCCAGCCGCGCTTTTTCCAGTTGTCCATCCACTCGTTGATCCCTTTCATCACATACTGCGAGTCGGTGACCAACAGCACGTCGCAGGAGCGCTTGAGTTCTTCAAGACCACGGATCGCGCCCATCAGCTCCATGCGGTTGTTGGTGGTGTTGGCTTCGCCGCCCCACAGTTCTTTTTCAATGCCTTTGCACACCAGCAAAGCGCCCCAACCGCCTGGACCAGGATTGCCTTTACAGGCGCCGTCAGTGAAGAGTTCTACGCTATCGCTCATGCCAATCTATCCAGAAAATGCGGTGGCTCGCCGATCAGTGATCGACGATGCCCGAGGCCGGGGCAAACCCGGCCAGGAAAATAAAAAGTGTATTACGCGTCGATGCGGCGACGATTGACCTTGGCCATCGGCAATGGAATCAGCTTACCCATCGGTTCGCGCCGCGCCTGACGGACGGGGCGCAGGCCCACCACGATTTTGCGTGCAACCAGTAAATAGAAGCCGCCACCCGACAGTTGCCAATCACCGGCCTTGCGTTCCCAACCGGCCAGGCGAGCCTGCCAGGCGGGTGATGCAAGCGGCGGACGATAGCACCCGAAGCGGCGTTTCTCCAGTGCGAAGCCCAGCAGGTTCAACCAGTCACCGACCCGCGACGAGGAGATACAGCGAGCCTTGCGCAAGGCATCGTGGGCGAAAACGTGACGCAAGCCCCAGGTGCTCCAGGGGTTGATCCCGACGATCAGCAGATGCCCGCCGGGCCGCACGCTGCTCGCCGCTTCACGTAGCAAACCGTGGGGCGACAGGCAGAAATCCAGCCCATGCTGCAACACCACCACATCGGCGGCATGTTCGCTCAAAGGCCACGCCTGCTCTTCGCAGACGATCTCGACACCCGGCAATGGCGCGCCGAGCCGCACATTGCGCTGGACTTGCGGCGCCGACGGCGGCGTTTGGGCCGACGGGCCGTAATGCACCAGGTAGCCACCGAAGAACCGCCCCAACTCGTCTTCGAGCATGCGACGCTCTTCGTCCAGCAGAAATTGCCCGATGGGGCCGGACAGCCATTCACGGGCCCCGCTGATCAATGCCAGCCATTCAGGATCAGCCTGAGCGAACGCTTTATCGGTCATTGCATTCTCCAACGCGTCAGGAAGTTCTAAGATGCGCCATTGTTTTCCGCATGGCGAATCCGACGATGATACAGATCAGTGCCCTACCCGCCTTCACCGACAACTACATCTGGTTATTACAAGACCACCGCACCCAGCGCTGCGCGGTGGTTGATCCGGGCGATGCCGCGCCGGTGCAGGCCTGGCTCGCCGCGCATCCGGGTTGGGTCTTGAGTGATATTTTGATCACTCACCACCATCATGACCACGTCGGCGGCGTCGAGCAGCTTAAAAAAGCGACAGACGCGACCGTCTACGGTCCGGCCAGCGAAACCATCCCGCTTCGCGACGTGGCCCTCAAGGACAACGACAGCGTCAGCGTGCTGGGCTGGGACTTCGATGTCTTTGCCGTCCCCGGCCACACCCTGGGGCATATAGCCTATTACCATCATGGTTTGCTGTTTTGCGGTGACACCCTGTTCGCGGCCGGTTGCGGACGCTTGTTCGAAGGCACGCCGGAGCAAATGCATGCCTCACTGACGCGCCTCGCCGCGCTGCCTGAAGATACGCTGGTTTACTGCACTCACGAATACACCTTGAGCAACCTGAGGTTTGCCGCCGCGGTCGAACCGGGCAATCCGGACACCGCCGCACGTCTGGAAAAGGTCACCGCACAACGTGAAGCCGCAATCATCACGCTGCCCTCTACGCTGGCGCTTGAAAAGCTTACCAACCCATTTTTGCGTGTCGATGAAACATCCGTTAAAGAAAAAGTGGACGAACGGAATGGACCTAAAAACCGGGCTCCGAGTGCGGTTTTTGCTGCTCTGCGCGCTTGGAAAGATAAGTTCTAAGGCGCTTGCCTGATGGTACAAAAATTCTGAATGGTTGACCGCAGGGGGTACGCTTTCTAGAATCGCCCGACATTTTTGCCCGGAACTTACTTCCAGCCAATGTCGTCATCTATTCGTAAAGCCATCAATTCAGACGCATTGACCCGCTTGGCTCAAGCCATCGCGGTGGCTGTGTCCGCTACTCTGGCGGGCTGTTCAAGCCATGTGCCGCAAACCGACGCGGTACACACGCCTAATATCGCCGCCCGAGCCAAACAGAAACCTATCTGGCTCAGCGAAAAACCGACGCCGCAAATACCACAAGATGTCTGGGAGCGCATGCGCCTGGGCTTCCAGTTGCAGGACAATCAGGGCATCAACCCGCGCATCGAGCAACAGCGCCTGTGGTTCGCCAGCAACCCGTCCTTCCTCGAAAACGCCGGCGAACGCGGCAGCCTCTACATCCACTACATCGTCGAACGCCTTGAAGAACGCAACATGCCGCTGGAACTGGCGCTGCTGCCGGTGATTGAAAGCGCCTATAACCCGATGGCCTATTCCCCGGCAAACGCGGTTGGTTTGTGGCAATTCATCCCGTCCACCGGGCGCTACTTCAACCTGCGTCAAACCCGTTTCTATGATGGTCGTCGCGATATCACCGCCTCGACCACCGCGGCCTTGGATTACCTGACCCGCCTGCACGACATGTTCAACGGCGACTGGCTGCTGGCCCTGGCGGCCTACAACGCTGGCGAAGGCACGGTCAGCCGGGCCATCGAGCGTAACGAAAAGCTCGGCTTGCCGACCGATTACTGGAACCTGCCGCTGCCGTCCGAAACCCGGGCCTACGTGCCGAAGCTGCTGGCCCTGTCGCAAGTGGTGCTGGCACCTGAAGCCTACGGCGTAAACCTGAACCCGATCGCCAACGAACCGTACTTCCAGGTCGTCGAAATCAACCAGCGCATGGACCTGTCCAAGGTCGCTGCGGTGGCTAACATCGACGAAGACGAACTGTTCCAGCTCAACCCGGCCTTCAAACAGCGAACCACCATCGATGGCCCCCAGCATTTGCTGGTGCCAACGTCCAAGGCGCAGCTGCTGACCGCCAGCCTGTCGACCATGCGTCCTGAAGAGTTGATCAGCAAGAAGCCACTCAAGCCGGTATTTGAAGGCTCGAGCGACTCCGAACTCGCCAGTCTCAAGCGTGCTTACCGCGTTAAACGCGGCGATAACCTCGGCACCATCGCCAAGGCCAACAAGGTCAACGTCAAGGACCTGCAGCGCTGGAACAAGCTGACCGGCACGAACCTCAAGATAGGCCAGACGCTGGTCATGCGGGACACCACCAAGCGCAGAAGCGGTCGAGTCAACACCGTCGTGGCGGCGAACAGCAAAGCCACCAGCAAGACTGGAAAACAGAAGACGCAGACCCGGTACAAGGTTCAGCAAGGCGACTCGCTGTACAGGGTGGCCAAGCGTTTCAACATTGAAATGCAGCACCTCAAGCGCTGGAACCCCCGGGTTGGCCAGGCGCTGAAGCCTGGTCAAATGCTGACGGTCGCTTCCCCTCGCTAAGATGAGCCCCTGATTTCGGGGGCTTTTTTTGACCCGAGGAGTCACCCGTACCGAACGCAGGCTTCGCCAGCGGCTACAGGGGTGTGCTTGCGCAATTAACTGCGCATTAATTCACCGTCTTTTTCCTGTCGATACAAGCTGTTACTGTACGGACCACAAAGCCCAAGCCGCCTGGATCGGATCCCTGACTTGAAGTGTCCCCTCCTCCCACTCCTGATCAGCCTGGCCTTGAGCTCCCCCGCAAGCGCGACGATCAGCGAAAGCCATGGTTATGCGCAGTTCGGCACGCTCAAGTACCCGGCCAGATTTACCCACTTCGACTGGGTCAACCCGCAAGCGCCCAAGGGCGGTACGTTGCGGCTGATGGCGTTTGGCACCTTCGATACGCTCAACCCCTACACCTTCAAGGGTTCAAGTCCGGTTTCCACGCCGAATTTCCTGCAATATGGCATCAACGAGCTCAACGAACCGCTGATGGTCGGCACCGGCCAATACGCGCCGTCCGGCGATGAACCGACTTCCAGCTATGGCCTGATTGCCCAATCAGTGGAATACAGCAAAGACCGCAGCTGGGTGGTGTTCAATCTGCGCCCCGAAGCGCGTTTCCACGATGGCACACCGATTACCGCCTATGACGTGGCGTTCTCCTACCGTTTGTTGCTCAAGGAAGGCCATCCGCAATACCGCACCAACCTTCAGGAAGTGTTGCGAGTTGACATCCTCAACCCGCAGCGTATTCGTTTCGTCTTCAAGCGCGCCAGCAATCCGTTGCTGATCCTGCGCCTGGGCGAATTGCCGGTGCTGCCCCAGCATTACTGGAAAGGTCGCGACTTCAAGGCCACCACCTTCGAGCCGCCACTGGGCAGCGGGCCGTATCGCATTACGTCGGTAGAGCCTGGGCGGCAGATCATTTTCGAACGGGTCAAGGATTACTGGGGCAAGGACCTGCCGGTCAATCGCGGTAAATACAACTTCGATCGCGTGGAAGTCGAGTTCTACCGCGACAGTGACGTCGCGTTCGAAGCCTTCAAGGCCGGCGAATTCGACATTTATATCGAGCACCAGGCGAAGAACTGGGAAAGCGGCTACAACTTCCCTGCGGTGCGACGCGGCGACGTCATCAAGGCCCAAATCCCGCATCAAATCCCGACCCAGAGCCAGGGTCTGTTCATGAACTCCCGACGTCCCGCCTTCTCCGAGACCAAAGTCCGTGAAGCGCTGGGCCTGATGTTCGACTTCGAGTGGACCAACCGCGCGCTGTTCAGCGGCGCCTATAAACGCGCCATGAGCTACTACCCCAACAGCGAGTTCTCCGCGACGGGCCTTCCGGTCGGCCATGAATGGCTGATGCTGGCGCCCTATCGCGAGCAACTGGCCGCCAAGCTCCTCACTGAGCCGTTCAGCCTGCCGCAGACCCAAGGGCGCGGCATCCCCCGGGAAACCATGCGCAAAGCCCTGGGCCTGCTGGCCGAGGCCGGTTGGAAGCTCAATGGCCAACACGTGCAGAATGCTGCCGGGCAACCGTTGCGGTTGGAGATTCTGCTGGTCAACCCGAACCTGGAACGCATCCTTCAGCCTTACGTCGAGAACCTCTCCAGCATCGGCATCGACGCTCGACTGCGCACTGTCGATCGCGCCCAGTACAAGCAGCGCCTTGATCAGTTTGATTTCGACATGATCCTGATGACCCTCAACCAGACACTCAGTCCAGGCCTGGAGCAATGGCAGTACTTCCACTCCAGCCAGGTCGGGGTCAAGGGCAGCAAAAACTACGCCGGCATTGCCAATCCGGTGGTCGACCATTTACTCGAACAATTGCTCGCCGCCCAGAACCGCGATGAACAGGTTGCCGCCGGCAAGGCCCTGGACCGGGTGTTGTTGTGGCAGCACTACATCATTCCCAACTGGTACCTCAATTATCACCGCCTGGCCTACCGCAACCGGTTCGCCTTCGCCACCACGCCGCCCTACACGCTGGGCCTGAGTGCGTGGTGGCTGAAATCTTCGGAGAAAGATCGATGAAACCCATACGCACCCTGCTCTTGCAGGCCAGCGGTCTGTTGTTCGCCGGGCTGGCCAGTGCCGCCCCGCAGCATGCCCTGACCCTGTACAACGAGCCGCCGAAATACCCGGCCGACTTCAAACATTTCGATTACGTGAACCCCGACGCGCCCAAGGGCGGGATCTTCCGTCAGGCCGGTTTCGGCGGCTTTGACAGCCTCAATCCCTTCATCAACAAGGGTGTCGCGGCCGATGACATCAGCATGATCTACGACACCCTGGCCAAACAGGGCCTGGATGAACCGTTCACCGAGTATGGCCTGGTCGCCGGCAAGATCGAAAAGTCCCCGGACAACAGTTGGGTGCGCTTCTACCTGCGCCCCGAAGCGCGCTTCCACGACGGGCATCCGATGCGCGCCGAGGACGTGGTGTTCAGCTTCCAGACCCTGATCAAGGACGGCGCGCCGCTGTTCCGCGGTTACTACAGCGATGTCGAGGACGTGGTCGCTGAAGACCCGCTGACGGTGCTGTTCACCTTCAAACACAACAACAACCGCGAGCTGCCGTTGATCCTCGGCCAATTGCCGGTGTTGCCCAAGCATTGGTGGGCGACTCGCGATTTCAAAAAGGGCAACCTGGAAATGCCGTTGGGGAGCGGCCCGTACAAGGTCAGCGAAGTCAAGGCTGGGCGCTCGGTGCGCTATGAGCGGGTCAAGGACTACTGGGGCAAGGACCTGCCGGTCAACCGCGGGTTCTACAACTTCGACGTGATGACCACCGACTACTACCGCGACAACACCGTGGCCCTGGAAGCGCTCAAGGCCGGGCAGTTCGATTACTGGCTCGAAATGGCCGCAAAGAACTGGGCCAACGCCTACAACACTCCGGCCGTCATCGAAGGCCGGTTGATCAAGGAGCAGATCCCCAACGGCAACCCCACTGGCATGCAAGGCTTTGTATTCAACCTGCGCCGCCCGGTGTTCCAGGATGTGCGCGTGCGCCAGGCCCTGACCCAGTTGCTGGATTTCGAATGGACCAATAAGCAACTGTTCAACGGCGCCTACGCCCGCACCCGCAGTTACTTTGAGAACTCGGAAATGGCTGCCAGCGGCCTGCCAGACGCCGATCAACTGGCGATCCTCGACCCGTTCCGTGGCAAGATTCCCGAGCAGGTGTTCAGCGAGGCGTTCCAGAACCCGGAGACCGACGCCAGCGGTATGATCCGCGCCCAACAGCGCAAAGCCTATCAACTGCTGCAAGAGGCGGGCTGGCGGATCGCCGATGACAAGATGGTCGACGCCAATGGCAAACCGGTGACCATCGAATTTCTGTTGGCCCAGACCGAATTCGAGCGGGTGTTGCTGCCGTTCAAGCGCAACCTGAGCGACTTGGGGATTGACCTGGTGATTCGTCGGGTCGACGTCTCGCAGTACATCAACCGCGTGCGTTCCCGGGACTTCGACATGATTGTCGGCAGCTTCCCGCAGTCCAATTCACCGGGCAACGAGCAACGCGAGTTCTGGATGTCCGCCGCCGCCGACAAACCCGGCAGCCGCAATTCCATGGGCCTGAAAGACCCGGTGGTGGACCAGTTGGTTGAGCAGCTGATCAACGCCGATTCGCGCAAAAGTCTGGTGGCCCACGCTCGCGCGCTGGACCGCGTGCTGCAATGGGGCTATTACGTGATCCCCAACTGGCACATCAAGACCTGGCGCGCGGCGTACTGGAACCACATCGGTCATCCGACGATCTCCCCCAAGTACGACATCGGCATTAACACCTGGTGGGTCAAGCCCGATGCCAAACCTGCGATAGAAGTCGAAACCAAACCGCAAGCCGACCCTGCGGGCACGGAGTAATCAGATGCTGGCGTATATTTTTCGGCGACTGCTGCTGATCATCCCGACCTTGCTCGGCATTTTGCTGATCAACTTTGTGATCATCCAGGCCGCCCCCGGTGGGCCGGTGGAGCAGATGATTGCCAAGCTCGAAGGCTTCGAAGGCGCTACCAGCCGCATTGCCGGTGGCGGTGCCGAAGTCTCGGTGGCGGGCTCCGCCTATCGCGGCGCCCAGGGCCTGGACCCGATGCTGGTCAAGGAAATCGAGCACATGTACGGTTTCGACAAATCGGCGCCGGAACGCTTATGGATCATGATCAAGAACTACGCGACGCTGGATTTCGGCGACAGCTTCTTCCGCGACGCCAAGGTCATCGACCTGATCAAGGAAAAAATGCCGGTGTCGATCTCCCTCGGGCTTTGGAGCACGCTGATCATGTACCTGGTGTCGATCCCGCTGGGGATCGCCAAGGCGACGCGACACGGCAGCCACTTCGACGTCTGGACCAGTTCGGCAATCATCGTCGGTTACGCGATACCGGCGTTCCTGTTCGCCATCCTGCTGATCGTGGTGTTCGCTGGCGGCAGCTATTACGACTGGTTCCCGCTCAGAGGGTTGACCTCCAACAACTTTGATGAGTTGAGCATGGGCGGCCAGGTGCTCGATTACTTCTGGCACCTGGCATTGCCGGTGACGGCGCTGGTGATCGGCAACTTCGCGACCATGACGCTGCTGACCAAAAACAGTTTCCTCGACGAAATCAACAAACAATACGTGGTCACCGCCAAGGCCAAGGGCCTGACCCATCACCGCGTGCTCTACGGCCATGTGTTCCGCAACGCCATGCTGCTGGTGATCGCCGGGTTCCCGTCGGCGTTTATCGGCATTTTCTTCACTGGCTCGTTGCTGGTGGAGGTGATCTTTTCCCTCGACGGCCTCGGGCTGATGAGTTTTGAGGCGGCGATCAACCGCGATTACCCAGTGGTTTTTGGCACGCTGTTCATCTTCACCCTGTTGGGATTGGTGGTGAAACTCATCGGTGACCTCACGTACACCTTTGTCGATCCGCGTATCGACTTCGAAAGCCGGGAGCATTGAGATGAACCTGTCCCCGCTCAATCGCCGACGTTTCGAACTGTTCAAGGCCAACAAGCGTGGCTGGTGGTCGCTGTGGCTGTTTCTGCTGCTGTTTGGGCTGAGCCTCGGCGCCGAGTTGATCGCCAACGACAAACCCTTGGTGGTGCACTACGACAACGGCTGGTACTTCCCGGCGCTCAAGCGTTACCCGGAAACCACCTTCGGCGGCGAATTCCCGCTGGAAGCCAATTACAAGAGCCCGTACATCCGCGAGTTGCTCAAGGAAAAAGACGCCTGGGTCCTGTGGGCGCCGATTCCCTACAGCTATCAAAGCATCAACTACGACCTGAAAGTCCCGGCCCCGGCGCCACCCTCCGTCGACAACCTGCTGGGCACCGACGATCAGGGCCGCGACGTGTTGGCTCGGGTGATTTATGGTTTCCGGATTTCGGTGCTATTTGCCCTGACGCTGACCATTCTCAGCTCGATCATCGGTGTGATTGCCGGGGCCTTACAGGGCTTCTACGGCGGCTGGGTGGATTTGGCCGGGCAGCGATTTCTGGAGATCTGGTCCGGGCTGCCGGTGCTGTACCTGCTGATCATTCTCGCCAGTTTCGTGCAGCCGAACTTCTGGTGGCTGCTGGGGATCATGCTGCTGTTCTCGTGGATGAGCCTGGTGGACGTGGTCCGCGCCGAATTCCTGCGAGGGCGGAATCTGGAATACGTGCGCGCCGCGCGGGCGTTGGGGATGCAAAACGGCGCGATCATGTTCCGCCACATCCTGCCCAACGCCATGGTCTCGACGATGACCTTCATGCCGTTCATCCTGACCGGCGCCATCGGCACCCTGACCGCCCTGGATTTCCTCGGCTTCGGTTTGCCGGCCGGCAGCCCATCCCTCGGTGAACTGGTGGCCCAGGGCAAATCCAACCTGCAAGCGCCGTGGCTCGGTATGAGCGCGTTTGCCGTGCTGGCGTTGATGTTGAGTTTGCTGGTGTTCATCGGCGAGTCCGCTCGCGATGCCTTCGACCCGAGGAAGTGAAATGAATCAGGACAATCTGATCGAAGTGCGCGATTTGGCCGTCGAATTTGTCGTCGGCGAGCGCGTTCAGCGGGTGATCGAAGGCGTGAGCTTCGATATCAAGCGCGGCGAAACCCTGGCGCTGGTGGGCGAAAGTGGCTCCGGCAAATCGGTGACTGCCCACTCGATCCTGCGGCTGCTGCCCTACCCGCTTGCCCGGCATCCATCCGGGACCATCGAGTACTCCGGGCAGAACTTGCTGAGCCTGAAAGAGAAAACCATTCGCCACATCCGCGGCAACCGGATCGCGATGATCTTCCAGGAGCCGATGACTTCGCTCAATCCGCTGCACTCGATCGAGAAGCAGATCAATGAAGTGTTGAGCACCCACAAAGGCCTGATCGGCAAAGTCGCGACCAAGCGCACGCTGGAACTGCTGGAAATGGTCGGCATCCCGGAGCCCGAGAAGCGCCTCAAGGCCCTGCCCCACGAATTGTCTGGCGGCCAGCGGCAGCGAGTGATGATTGCCATGGCCCTGGCCAACGAGCCGGAACTGCTGATCGCCGACGAGCCGACCACCGCACTGGACGTAACCGTTCAGCTGAAAATCCTCGAGTTGCTCAAGGAATTACAGGCCAGGTTGGGCATGGCGCTGCTACTGATCAGTCACGACTTGAATCTAGTGCGAAGAATTGCGCATCGCGTATGTGTCATGCAGCGCGGTTGCATCGTCGAACAGGCATCGTGCGAGGAGTTGTTCCGCGCACCACAGCATCCGTACACTCGGGAACTACTGGCAGCGGAGCCCAGCGGCAAGCCGGCAACTAACGTTATCGGCCCCCCCTTGCTGCAAGTCGAGGACCTGAAAGTCTGGTTTCCGATCAAGAAAGGCTTTCTGAAAAAGACCGTCGACCACATCAAAGCGGTGGACGGAATCAATTTCAGCCTGCCTCAGGGTCAGACCCTGGGGATTGTGGGAGAAAGCGGTTCGGGTAAGTCGACACTGGGTTTGGCGATTTTGCGGCTGATCGGCAGCAAAGGTGCCATCCGTTTTGAAGGCAAGCAGCTAGACTGCCTGACGCAGCAACAGGTTCGACCGCTGCGTCGGCAGATGCAGGTGGTGTTTCAGGACCCGTTCGGCAGCCTGAGTCCACGGATGTGCGTGAGCCAGATCGTCGGCGAAGGCCTGCGGATCCACAAAATGGGCACCGAGGTGGAACAGGAGCAAGCGATTATTGCGGCACTCAAGGAGGTAGGCCTGGACCCGGAAACCCGGCACCGCTACCCCCACGAATTTTCCGGCGGGCAACGGCAGAGAATCGCCATCGCCCGGGCATTAGTGCTAAAACCGGCGTTGATTCTGCTGGACGAGCCGACATCGGCCCTCGACCGGACAGTGCAACGCCAAGTGGTGGAGCTTTTGCGCTCACTGCAAACCAAGTACAACCTGACGTATCTGTTTATCAGCCATGACCTGGCTGTCGTCAAAGCGCTGAGCCACCAGTTGATGGTGGTCAAGCAAGGCCAAGTGGTCGAACAGGGAGACGCGCAAAGTATTTTTGCGTCCCCCAAACATCCGTATACACAGCAGTTGCTGGAAGCCGCTTTCCTGGCCCCAGCCACTGCGCAATAACCTGAAAGAGAGGAGCAACACATGGGTTTTCTCGCCGGTAAGCGCGTACTGATCGTCGGTGTCGCCAGCAAGCTGTCCATCGCATCCGGCATCGCTGCCGCCATGCATCGCGAGGGCGCTGAGCTTGCCTTCACTTATCAGAACGACAAACTCAAGGGTCGTGTCGAAGAGTTCGCACAAAGCTGGGGTTCCAACCCTGATCTGTGCTTCCCGTGCGACGTGGCCAGCGATGAAGAAATCGCCAAGGTCTTCGTTGAGCTGAGCAAGAAGTGGGACGGCCTGGACTGCATCGTGCACTCCGTCGGCTTCGCCCCGGGCGACCAACTGGATGGCGACTTCACCGAAGCCACCACCCGCGAAGGTTTCCGCATCGCTCACGACATCAGCGCCTACAGCTTCGTGGCCCTGGCCAAAGCCGGTCGCGAAATGATGAAAGGCCGCAACGGCAGCCTGCTGACCCTGTCGTACCTGGGTGCCGAGCGCACCATGCCGAACTACAACGTGATGGGCATGGCCAAGGCTTCCCTGGAAGCTGGCGTTCGTTACCTGGCCGGCTCCCTGGGCCCGGACGGCACCCGCGTCAACTGCGTATCGGCTGGCCCGATCCGCACCCTCGCCGCTTCCGGCATCAAGAACTTCCGCAAGATGCTGGCCGCCAACGAAGCGCAAACTCCGCTGCGTCGTAACGTCACCATCGACGAAGTCGGCAACGCCGGCGCCTTCCTGTGCTCGGACCTGGCGTCCGGCATCAGCGGCGAAATCATGTACGTGGACGGTGGTTTCAACACCACGGCCATGGGCAGCCTCGAAGAGTAATCTTCGGGTTGTAATGAAAAAACCCGCCGCTTGAGGCGGGTTTTTTCATAGGGGCGTGAAGTCAGACTAAACACTGCGCAAATAGCTGCTGGATCGGCTGTGTGCGCTGGCTATAGCGCTGCAACAGGACGATCTCGCGGTAGAACGTCAGCTCGCCCAACGGGATGATCCGGACCTTCGCCCCATGCTCAAGCCAGAGCCCGGCCTCGGGCAGCAGCGACACACCTAACCCGCATTCAACCATCTTCACGATGGCCTCCAGTTCATCCAGCTCCAGAGCCACCTGCACCTCAATCTGCTGCTCACGCAAAAACCGCGTCACCCGTCTTCCACCGAACGAATTGCGGTCGTAACGCACATGCGGATGGTTCGCAAGGATCAGCAACGGCTCATCGCCTTCAAGGTCCGCCGGCACGATCAATACAAACCGCTCCTTGCGGATTAGCTGCGCTGACAGTTCTTTGGGCAACTCGAACGGCGGCTTGATCAGGATCGCCAGATCCACCTCACCGGTGTCCACCTGACTCAACAAGCTCAATGACACGCCCGGCACCAGTTTCGGCTCCAGCAGCGGCGCCTGCTGCCTCAACCGCAACAACGCCTGGGGCAACAACCCGGTCTGGGCCGTGGCCACCGCGCCTATTTTCAACTCGCCGCGATACTCACTGACATCATCGCTGACCGCCATGCGGCTGAAGGTCTCAAGGATCTCCCGCGCCATCGGCAACGCGCGTTGCCCTGCCGCGTTGAGAATCGCCTGACGCCCGGTGCGATCAAACAAGCGAATGCCCAGCGCCTGCTCCAGATTGCGCATCTGCGCGCTGACCGCCGACTGGGTCAGCCCGATGTGCATCCCGGCTGCCGCGAACGTGCCATAGCGCGTGACGGCAATGAAGGTTTTCAGTTCGCGCAACATAGACGTTCTCGATTGATCGAAATAATTTGAGCTCGACGCAAAAACTATCGTCTTTTAATCAAAAATAACAGCACTAAACTCATCCTCAACTTCTGACAATCCGAGGCGAACCCAATGCAACTCTGCCCTTTTCACCTGGCCATCCCCGTGTATGACCTGACAGCGGCCCGGATTTTTTACGGTGAAGTGTTCGGTCTGGAAGAAGGCCGCTCCAGCGACCATTGGGTAGACTTCAATTTTTTCGGCCATCAGTTGGTGATTCACCTGGCGCCCAAAAATGCCACTCAGGACGCAGCGCACACCAATGCCGTCGACGGACACAACGTGCCAGTGCCGCATTTTGGCGTCGTCTTGGGGATGGACGAATGGGAGGCTCTGGCCAAACGCCTGAAAGCCCTCGATACCCGATTCGTCATCGAACCGGGCATTCGATTTCAGGGGTTGGTGGGTGAGCAAGCCACGATGTTTCTCTTCGACCCTTGCGGCAATGCGCTGGAGTTCAAGGCATTCAAGGACATCACTCAGTTGTTCGCAAAATGATCCGCCCCGTCCCGGATGCCACGACCCTCAGTCAGTCCGTGATCATGGGTGAGACGAGCGCCGCCGCTATCGCCGAAACGGCCCTGGGGTGCATTCAGGCGCTGGAGCCGGACATCCAGGCCTTTGTCTCATTCGATCCCCGAAAAGTTCGGACCGATGCTGCGTTGCACAACAGTCATGGTTTGCTGGCCGGAGTCCCGGTGGGGGTGAAGGATGTCTTCGACACTGCCGACCATCCGACGCAATTTAACTCGCCCATCTATGCCGGCCATCAACCTACGAGGGATGCGCATGTGGTGACCCTGCTCCGCCAGGCCGGCGCGCTGATCATGGGTAAGACCCACACCACTGAATTTGCGTACATGCATACCGGCCCGACCCGCAACCCGCGTGACCCGAACCGCACGCCGGGCAGCTCCAGCGCCGGTTCGGCGGCCGGGATGGCAGCGGATTTTTTTGCGGTGGCGCTGGGCACCCAGACGGCCGGTTCACTGCTGAAACCGGCGTCCTATTGCGGTCTGTTCGCGTTCAAACCGTCGTTTGGGCTGGTATCGCTGGAAGGTGTAAAGCCGCTGGCGCCGAGCTTCGACACCGTAGGCTGGTACGGTCGCTCGGTGCGGGACCTGCACTTGGTGGCGCGGGTGTTGATTCCAGGTTTTGCAGTGCCTGAGGTTGAACCACGCCGTCTGCAATTGGGCTTCTATCGCACAGCGCGCTGGGATCAGGTCGACCCCGAGGTGTCCAACGCCCTGGAACAGGCCGTGGACCACTTGCGCAGCGCCGGCCATCAGGTCGACGACGTGCAACTGCCGGATGAGTTTGCCGGGGTATTCGACGATCACCTGTTAATCAACGATTGCGAAGGCGCCCGTTCTCTGGCGAAGGAGTTTCAGGAACACCGCGCACTGTTAAGCCCTTCGACGTTGGCAATGTTTGACCGCGCGGCGGCAACAACCTGGGAACAGGAGTCCGCTGCCAAGGCCCGGTTGGCCGCGCTTGCACCGCGCCTGAATGAACGATGCGAGCCCTACGACGCAATGATCGGCCCGTGCTGTGGGATGGTCGCGCCCGTGGGTCTGGAAAGCACCGGGCCATCGGATTTCATCAAGTTCTGGGGCGCGTTCGGCTGGCCGCAGGTGAATATCCCGCTGGTTCGCGCTGAAGGATTGATGCCTGTCGGTTTACAGATGATCGGCCGGTTCAGAAATGACGGTTCGTTGCTACGGGCGGCCGAACGGGTCGCTTCCGATTTGCTCACTGATCGCGGCCAATAAGCTTTCGGCCCAAGCCCGTTGCACCGGGGGCGAACCGTCGGTGGACAGGCCTTCTATGGTGAGGATTTTCTGCTCATGGGCCATGCCATTGGTGTTAAGGCCCTCAGACTCACGGTGTTCTGAAGGGGGGTCGCGGTGGCGGTGGCGGTGCAGATAAAAAAACCCGACATCGCGGCGCTGCAACGAGCCTTTGACGGCGAGAACTAATACACTTCGGTGACCTGCCGAGGACGCTGACCATGAAGCCCGCCGTTGCCAAAGACGCTGACAAAGCCCCGCGCTTCTGGCGCGACGACGCCCTGCCCTTCATCGAAGCCCGCTCCATCGCCGACGGCCGCGACGTTTGCTACACCCGGCATTCCCACGAGCATTTTTCCATTGGTGCGATCACGGCCGGGCGCAGTACTTACCTCCACGAGCAATCGCAGTTCCAGGTCGGTGCCGGCACCGTGGTGCTGATGAATCCTGATGATGTCCACGCCTGCAATCCCATCGATGACCAACTGTGGTCGTACCTGATGCTGTACGTCGAGACACCCTGGCTGACCGATTTGCAGCATCAGCTAGGCTTCAGCCAAGACTTGGCGTTTCGCCGGTTTTCCATTACCCACACTCACGACAGCGACCTGTTTGCCGGCCTGAAGGGTTTGTACAAAGTGCTGGTCGATGTGCAGCAAGACGTGTTGCGCAAGCAAAGCGCGGCCGTGGAGTTTTTCACCGACGTACAGCAGCGGCTCAATCCGATCGATCAACCGCTGCGCGAGCCCAATTTCAAACTGGAGCGGGCGGCCGATTACATCCGCGACAACTGCACGTACATGCTCAAGCTTGAAGACATTTGCGAGGCAGCTCAGCTATCGCCGTCCTACTTGATCCGTGCGTTCAAGCAGCATTACCGCATGACGCCCCACGCCTTTCTGGTCAACAGGCGCATCCAGTTCGCCCGCGATCAACTGCGCAGCGGCAAACTGATCGCCGATGTGGCGCTAGAAGCCGGGTTTGCCGATCAGGCGCATCTTCAACGTGCGTTCAAACAACATCTGGCGGCGACACCGGGACAGTATCGCGGCTAAATCAACAGGTACACCGCGCTCGCGGCCAGCAGAAACGCCATGCTCCGATTGAACAGGCGCATGCCCGCCGGGTTACTCAGATAGCCGCGTAAGAACGTCCCGGCATAGGCCCAGCAGCCGACGGACAGGTAGCAAATCACCAGATACACCGCCGCAAACTGCCAGACCAGCCGCGCCTCGCCATCCGCCACAAACGCGCCCATGCCGGCCACGCAAGCCAGCCAGGCTTTCGGGTTGAGCCACTGCATGACGGCGCCGTACAACATCGACGGCGCACGGCCTGACGCCTTCGCCTCCAGATGCCCATTGTCGGCGGCCAACTTGAAGGCCATGTACAACAGGAACGCCACACCCGCCCATTGCACCATCTGCGTCAGCGCTGGCCAACGCTGCAACACCTCTTGCAGCCCTAACCCCATCAATACCAACAACACGACGAACCCCAACGTCGCCCCAGCCACATGCCGTTGACTGGCGCGAAAACCAAATTGCGCACCGGAACTCAACGCCACGATATTCACTGGCCCAGGGGTTATCGAGGCCACCAGTGCAAACGTCGCCATCGAGATAATCAGACTCATCACAGACCTTCTTCAATTCAGTTGAACGAGGCCTCAAGGTAAAGACCGAGTTGATGGCTGTATTGAACAAAACACCCCTCAGTTGTACCGCGACGACGTTCACCCTGTTTCTACCGATTCATGCCCAAGTGCTACGCTCCACACTTGACTAATCGTTCGGTCAATGACGCATCTGACATCAGCATCGCAAGTAAATGTCCAACCTCCGTCCCACTTCACTAGATAGAGGTCTGTTATGCCCAGCAACTCCATTCGCGCACTGGTCACCACAATCTTGGTCACGGCCTCGTGCTTCTCTGGCGCCGCCGAGTCCGTCGTAGCGAAAAACACAGGAGAAAACGATATGTCCGCCCATTCGATATTGTCCTATGAAGTGCTCGTCACTGACGGGGTCACTCGGGGGAGCGATAAACGACTACCCAATGGTGATCGCATCGTTTCATCGCCGATCACCTCCACCCTGATCTACGGAAAAACCGACGCGGTGCTGATCGATCCGCCGATGAGTCGTGAGCAAACGCAAAAGGTCAGCGATTGGGTTGCGCAATCCGGTAAGCACTTGAAATACATCTACGTGACTCACGGACATGGCGATCACTGGTTCGGTACTGAACAGATCCTCGAACGGTTCCCAGGGGCCACTGTATATGCCACCGAAGGCACGATCCGACTCATGCATCAGCAGGCTACTGTCGGACGCGAAAAGGTATATGACAAGGACTTTCCCGGGCTCATTGGAAAGACCGATGTTATTGCTCAAGCGATACCGGCTGAAGGCTTCACACTTGAGGGCCATACCCTCCAGGCGATAGATGTCGGTCATACCGACACTGACGACACCACGGTGCTGCTCGTGCCGTCCATGGGACTGGTGGTGGCCGGCGACGTAGCCTACAACGGTGTCCACCAATATCTACTCGAAGGCGGCAATGGTGGTCTCCAAGCTTGGGTTAAGGCGATCGACCAAGTAGAAGCTTTGAAACCGCGCATCGTTATTGCTGGGCACAAACAGAAAAACCGTGCCGATGATCCCGTCATTCTGGAGCAGACTCGCCACTACCTGTTGGATGCCATAGCGCTACTCGCCGAAAAACCGACCCCACTTGAGTTCTTCGACAAGATGATCGAACTCCACCCAGATCGCATCAATCAAGGACCGCTCTGGTACAGCGCTATCGGACTGCTCGGAGCGCAGACTGCATCTTCGGGCAATGCCCCCCAGACCAAAAAATAAACCTTTACCTCCTTCTAGCTGAGGATCACACCATGCCTACTTTTTTGAGCCGTACAGTACTTCTCGCAAGCCTGGTTGCAGCCCCTTATTTCGCGTCTGCGGCCGAAGAAACAGTCAATTTCTCCGTTGAAGGACTGAACGTTGTCGGCACTCTGAACCTGCCCGACGGCGTTAAGAACCCCCCAGTAATCCTGTTACTCCACAGTTTCGGGGGCAGTAGGGATGAGCTGATAATTGCGGCGGTCAATGAAGGTATTTTTGCCCGTGCCGCGCGTCTTTGGGCCGAACAAGGCATTGCCAGTCTCCGTATCGATTACCGCTTTGATGGCGACAGTGATGGTGACAAGGCCGACGGCACACTCGATACCGATGTTGAGGATGGGCTGGCTGCGCTCGACTATCTGGCCAAGTCCAAGCGCGTCGATGCCAGCCGCATGGCGCTTGTTGGATGGAGCATGGGCGGCGCAGTGGGTGCTGCTGTAGCAGGGCGGACCCCGCACGAACTCGACGCGGTCGCACTCTGGAACCCCGCGACCAATATGGGGGCCGCTTTCCCGATGCTGTGGGGCGCCGAGAAGATCAAGGAAGCGCTGCACAGCGGTGACACCCCCGTCGCACTCGCCTTACCTGCCGGTGGCGAGGTCAAGCTTAAATCCGCGTTCTTCGTCAGCTTGATGACCCTCGATGCCGCCGCCGAGATCACCCGTTACAAGGGGCCGCTGCTCGTCGCGGTCGGCACTAACGACGACATCGTTTCTCCGCAGCCAACCCTCGGAAAAAGCTTTATCAGCTATCACCCTGGAAAACATGAGTTGCTTGTCCGGCCCATGGATCACTTCTTCAACATGAGCAAAGACGAGAAGCAGATCGACGAGCTGATTTCGACGACCGCTACCTTCGTCAAGAAGCACATTCAGTGATCCCCCGCCCCCGGCTACTTCACGTTGCTTGAAGCGCGTCCCTTGCCGTTGACTAACAACTGGCAAGGGGCTTAGTCGCTGGTGGCCGGGCGAATCTCTATTCAGCCCGTGCCTGCTTATCACAGGCATACCCTCTCGATGGTTACCAGCGTTACTCAGCAGGACACGCGATCAAGCGGCCCTCCAGCGCTGAATGATTTGCTTGGTCAAGTCGCCTAATTCCGCGGCGACCAGGTCCGGAACGAGCATCTCGGATACCGGCAGCAATGCGTTGTGCGGTCGGGTCAGCAATGCGCCATGACAACCTGCAGCTTGCGCCCCAGCCGTATCCCAAAGATGACAAGCGACCAGGAGCAAGTCCGTCATCTCGACATTCAACTCCTTGGCCACGAGTTGGTAGGTTTCCGGGGCTGGTTTGAATTTACCAACCGCCTCGACACTGAAGCTGCGCTCAAAGAACTCCGCTAACCCGGCACGCTCGAGTGCCGAAGATGATGATCCGCTCGCCGAGTTGCTCAGTGTCACCAGTCGAAAGCCTGCATCACGCAAGCTGTTGAGCGCCGGCAGTACATCCGGGTGCGCAGGCATAGTGCTCATCCGTGCCTGCAGTTCATCAACATCGCTAGCCTCGACCGTGGCGCCATGGATAGTCGCCAGCATGCGCAGGGTGCCCACGGCCAGTTCGCCAAATGGGCTGTAACGCCCGCACAAGGTCATGGTTTGCGAGTAGAGAACCAGTTGGGCAAACCACTCGCGCAAAACGGCTTGATCACCAAATACACGCTTGAACAGCGGTCCGAGCGTGGTGATATCGAGCAGGGTTTCGTTCACGTCGAAAACGATGATCGGGGCGAACGGGTGCTCTGCCATGAATAACCTCTTTTTCGTCATGCTGCACGCTTCTGCGCACAGGCTCTTTTCGTTGGGGGCGCCCTGACATGCTAGATACCGGCCTGGGCCCGCTGGGATGCCGTTTTTGGCGTTTGTAGACAAGCGCTCTGCCTTCCGCCCATCTCGGTCAGTTAGGCAAAACGCTGAGCAAGGTCCTGTGTGCTATTTCTCAAACGACGCCATCAGGGTCCAGCTTGTCTTGAGTTTTCAGATCGAAGTCCGAGGCGTCATGTCGTTCGTGCAACTGCTCTGACGGCTCGCCCCATGTACGGTTTACTTTGCGGCCACGCTGAACGGCGGGACGTTCAAGGATCTCTTCGGCCCAGCGGCGCAGGTTCTTGTAGCTTTCGACCTGCAGAAACTCGCCCGCGCCATAGGCCTGGCCCAGCACCAGGTTGCCGTACCAGGGCCAAGTGGCAATGTCGGCGATGGAGTATTCGTTTCCGCCCAAATAGCGGTGCTCCGCCAACTCGCGGTCGAGCACATCCATCTGGCGCTTCACCTCCATCGTGAAGCGGTTGATCGGGTATTCGAATTTTTCCGGCGCATAGGCGAAGAAATGCCCGAACCCTCCGCCCAAATAGGGGGCCGAGCCCTGCAGCCAGAACAGCCAGTTGATGACCTCAGTACGCGCCGCGGCGTCCTTGGGCAGATAGTGTCCGAACTTTTCCGCCAGATAGAGCAAGATCGCGCCGCTTTCAAACACACGGCTGCCGGTTGTGCTATCGAAGAGAGCCGGGATTTTCGAGTTTGGATTGACGTCGACGAAACCCGACGAGAACTGCTGTCCTTCACCAATTTGGATCAGGTGAGCGTCATATTCCGCTCCAACTGCGCCCAGCGCCAAGAGCTCCTCAAGCATGATGGTGACCTTCTGGCCATTGGGCGTGCCCAGCGAATAAAGCTGTAGAGGATGCTCCCCCCGCGGCAGAGTGGCTTCGTGTGTGGACCCGGCAATGGGGCGGTTAGTCTTGGCCCATTCCCCGCCATTTTCGGCGTCCCAGGTCCAGACTCTGGGTGGTTCGTAATTGTTCGTGTCAGACATGATTCTGATCTCTCTTTCATGTTTGGAGCAGGCCCGAAGCTGGGGCTCTGTTGTGTTTGGGACAACCATTTGGCCAGGGTGTGGTCGCTCGTCCACAGCATTTTGCGGGCTTGCTCAATCAGACATCTCGGCCAATTGTTCCAAGATACGCGTGTAGCTGCCAAAGCGCTGCTGGGCAGTGGACAGGCCGATACCGGTATCGACGGTGGGCCAGATACTGCTGCTGTTAGCGGGATGACTTCTTATCCCAAGAGAATTGCTTGAAGGCTTCGTCGATAGGCGTTTGGGCAATGTGGTTGGTGTAGTTGCTCATGACTTTTTGGCTAAGGCCCAAGATGACTTCCAACACGTTTTGCTGGGTATAACCGGCTGTATAGAAGTCTTGCACTTGCCTTGGCTCAAGCTCGCCGCGCTGGCGCACCATGGCCAGAGTAAAGTCGCGCAACGCCTCAAGCTTAGCGGTGGGCAGCGGAGTCTCATCACGCAGCGCATTGCTCACTTCGTCCGACACCTTCATCGCCTTGGCGATACCCGTATGCGCGGGTACGCAGTAATGGCAGGCATGCTCAACGTTGATCGTTTGCCACACCACAGTTTTTTCATCGGCGCTGAAACTGCTGTTCACAAACAGGCCATGCAGCACTTGATAGCCTTCGAGCAAACCGGGGGCTTCGGCCATCACCGCATGCAAGCCTGGGATCATGCCAAAGGCTTTCTGCGACTTCTCCAGCAGGGGCTTGGCGGCTTCCGGTGCGCTGTTCTGGTCGTGCAGGGTGAAAGTGCTCATTGAATATTTCCTTTCTTGAGTGATCATTCAAATATGGGCTCAATCCTAATTGCAGCTTGGGGTGCAGTCAAACTAATATTGAGCGATCACTCAAGTTCAGGCCTACCGGTTACACTGAGGCCTTTTATCCGAGAGACAACGATGTCCCGCACTGCTCGCTTTGATCGCCAAGTCGCCCTGGATAGAGCCGTTGAACTGTTCTGGTCCAGAGGCTATTACGCTTCTTCGATGAAGCATATTGAGGTGGCTCTGGATATGCGCCCTGGTAGCCTCTATGCCACCTTTGGCAGCAAAAGTGGTCTGTTTGCCGAGGCGCTTGAGGCTTACGCGGCCCGTGCCAGTGATGACTTTCGTCAGATAATCGAAGGATCTCCAGGCCTGGTAGAAGGGTTAAAGCGCTACCTGCGCTCATTCTCCCAGCCCTGTAGCGGCGACGCGCAAGCACCTGCGCAGGCTTGCATGCTGATTAAGACTTTGCTTGAGGTGAATACCGAAGACGCCGCATTACGGACCCAGGTCGAGGCGATGCTCGCAACCATCGAACAGGGACTTTGTAAGGTGCTGGAGCAGGCCAAGGCACAGGGGGAATTGCGTGCCGATGTTGAGTGCCCGAGGCTGGCCCGCTTGCTCCAGACGCAGATCATCGGCTTGCGGGCGTTTGCCGAGCGCAATGTGCCCACTGATCAGATTGCAGCGCTTGCTGACGACATGGCCGACATGCTCGATGCCTACCGAGCTGGTTGAATTGATCCTGATCTCCTAGCCCTAGTGATAGTCCGCTATTAGCCGAAAGACACCCGTCAAAAATCGTATTGCCTTCCTATGTGGATTGAGGTCGTACAAAGGATGTGCGGACGTGGATCAAAGAAACATTTCTAGGTTTTGAAACTTCAATGTCCCTCAAATCTTAAACGCCACTATTTCGCCATTGTGCGCAAGAAGTTGCGCAGTACACCGTAATAAAACACCCCACAAAACCGCTACAGACCTTATGTGACAAGGCCTACAGCCAAGTGCGCAAGAAGTTGCGCAGTACTGCGCAACTTCTTGC
>NZ_JBTEYL010000021.1:0-87210 GCF_054330215.1 Pseudomonas sp. Ma2-10
AACTCAGCAGTGAAACGATGCATCGCCGATGGTAGTGTGGGGTTTCCCCATGTGAGAGTAGGTCATCGTCAAGATTAAATTCCGAAACCCCTATCTGCGCATGCAGGTAGGGGTTTTGTTTGGTCCCAAGGAAAGTGTCTATCAGTTGAAGCACAAATTGGCACAGTTATTTTCGATACATGACACTAGAATAGGTCCAACTTTTTCGGAGCCACAGCCTTTATGCCAGATCCAGTTGACGCCACAGGGCTGTCAGAATTATCGCTGGACGACTTGGTAGCGTGTCATGAGTGCGACTTGCTGATGCGCAAGCCCGAACTCGCCCACGGCGAGAAAGCCCTCTGTCCGCGCTGCGGCTACGAGCTCTACGCCCATCGGCATAACGTCGTACAGCGCAGTCTTGCGTTGGTTCTCGCCGCTCTGTTGTTGTATATCCCAGCGAACTTTTTACCCATCATGCAGCTCCATCTACTCGGGCAGTCATCGCACGACACCGTATGGAGCGGTGTTGTTGGCCTGTTCAATACCGGAATGCAGGGCGTTGCAGTCGTGGTGTTTCTCTGCAGCATGGGAATCCCGCTGCTCAAGTTGCTTTGCCAACTGGTTGTGCTGCTGAGTATCCGTTTTGATATCGGACGTAGTTACGGTCTGTTGCTGTACCGCATTTATCACCATTTACGCGATTGGGGGATGCTCGAGGTCTACTTCATGGGCGTACTGGTGGCGATCGTCAAACTGGCAGATATGGCAGCAATTACCGTCGGGCTTGGCCTGGCGTGCTTTATCGGTTTGTTGTTAGTTCAGGTCTGGTTGGAGGTTGTGATGTCGCCCCATCAGATCTGGCAGGCTTTATCAGGAGAGGATGTCCATGCGGGCGATTGATGCAGGCATTCTGATTTGCGTCGAATGCCATGAATTGAATAAGCAGGAAGTCGACACCGACGAGCAGCTCTGCACACGTTGCGGTGCGTTGGTTCGCGCCCGTCGCCCGAACAGTGTGATGCGTACCTGGGCGCTGCTGGTTACCGCCGCGGTTCTCTACATCCCAGCCAACTTGTTACCGATCATGACCGTCAGTTCGCTGGGGCAGGGCGATCCCAGCACGATCATGTCCGGTGTGATCCAACTGGTTCAACACGGCATGATTCCAATCGCTGCCGTGGTTTTTATCGCCAGTATTCTGGTACCAACGTTCAAATTGGTGGGGATCGCCCTGCTGCTGTTTTCTGTGCAGCGCCGTCAGCCACTGTCGGCTCGCCAACGCATTTGGATGTACCGTTTTATTGAGTTCATTGGCCGCTGGTCAATGCTCGATATTTTTGTGATCGCCATCCTGGTGGCGGTTGTGAATTTCGGACGGCTTGCCAGCGTCGAAGCCAATCTTGGCGCCATTGCTTTCGCCAGTGTGGTGATTCTGACAATGCTTGCCGCAGTAACTTTTGATCCCCGGCTGATTTGGGATAACACGGAGTCGGACGACGACCATGACTGATTTGCCTACAGCAAAAACCCGACCGGCCTCGAACTGGTCAGCTATTTGGGTGTTGCCCCTGATTGCCCTGATCATCGGCGGCTGGCTCGGCTGGCGTGCCTACAACGAGACCGGCCTCGAAATTCAGGTGCGTTTTGAAAGTGGTGAAGGCATTCAGGCCAACAAGACCGAAGTCGTCTACAAAGGCATGCCGGTGGGTAAGGTAAAAACCCTAAAACTCGATGACGAAGGCAACGCCAAAGGCGTAATCGCTACCGTCGAGATGAACAAGGACGTGGAGCCGTACCTGCGAACCAGCACCCGTTTCTGGTTGGTCAAGCCGAGCGTGACGCTGGCCGGCATCACTGGCCTGGAGACGCTGGTCTCGGGGAACTACGTCGCGATAAGCCCGGGCGAGGGCGAGGCGACTCGCAAGTTCAAAGCCTTGGCTGAAGAGCCGCCGCTGTCGGACGCTCAGCCCGGTCTACACCTGACCATCAAGGCTGATCGTCTCGGTTCACTCAATCGCGGTAGCCCGGTGTTTTATAAGCAGATCAGGGTCGGCCAGATCAAAAGTTATTTGCTGTCCGAAGACCAAGGCACCGTTGAACTTAAAGTTTTCATCGAGCCGACCTACGCCAAACTGGTGCGCAAACACACACGTTTCTGGAACGCCAGCGGTATCAGCATCGACGCCAACCTGTCGGGTGTAAAAGTGCGCAGCGAATCCCTGGCGAGCATCGTCGCTGGCGGTATCGCGTTCGCCACGCCGGAGAATCGCAAGGACAGCCCGCCTACCGACCCGAGCCTGCCGTTCCGTCTCTACGAAGATTTCGACGCCGCCGCCGCGGGTATTCGGGTCAAGGTCAAACTCAGCGACTTCGAAGGAATGCAGGCGGGTCGCACTCCGGTTATGTACAAAGGCATTCAGGTCGGGAATCTGAAAGCGCTCAAGATCGATCCCGATCTATCCAGTGCCACCGCCGAATTGACCCTCGATCCGCTGGCTGAAGATTACCTGGTCGAAGGCACCCAGTTCTGGGTAGTCAAACCGTCGATCTCGCTTGCCGGTATCACCGGGCTCGAAGCGCTGGTCAAAGGTAACTACATCGCCGTGCGTCCTGGAGACAAAGGCGCCGTACCACAGCGCGAGTTTGTGGCTAGGCCGAAAGCACCGCCGCTTGACTTGCGTGCACCGGGATTGCATCTGGTGCTGTTCACCGAAAACCTCGGTTCGCTAGAGGTCGGCAGCCCGATTCTCTACAAGCAGGTCAGGGTCGGTTCGGTCCAGAGCTATCAGTTCTCCCGCACTAAAAAGCAGTTGGTGATTGGTGTACACATCGAGAAGGAATACGAAGGGCTGGTTAACGCCTCGACACGGTTCTGGAATGCCAGCGGCATCACGCTGACGGGTGGACTGACCGGCGGAATCCAGGTCAAAAGTGAGTCGCTGCAAAGCCTGATGGCCGGCGGCATAGCCTTCGAAACCCCGCAAGCCAAGGCGCCGCTGCAGAAGCGGATTCCGCGTTTCCGTTTGTTCGCCAATCATGATGACGCGACGCAAAAAGGTGTCGTGGTAACGATCAAGGTTGATCGCGCCGATGGTTTGCGCAGCGGCACGCCTATTCGCTTAAAAGGCCTGGATGTCGGCAAGATTGAAGATGTCGATCTCAGCGATGACCTGCAATCGGTGCTGCTGACTGCACGAATCACAGAGGTGGCGGAGCGTATCGCTCGGGTCGGCAGTCAGTTCTGGGTCGTCAAACCTGAACTGGGTCTGATCAAGACCTCCAACCTCGAAACGCTGGTCACTGGCCAATACATCGAAGTGCAACCCGCCGCGAAAAGCCTTGGCCCGCAGAAGCACTTCGTGGCCCTGGCCAATCCGCCGGAAACCGCTAAACAAGAGGCCGGGTTGAGTCTGGTGTTGAGCGCTGCCCGCCGTGGTTCGCTAAAAACGGGTGTGCCGGTCACCTATCGCGAAATCACCGTGGGCAAGGTGACAGGCTATGAACTTGGCCAGACGGCGGATCGTGTGTTGGTCCACATCCTGATCGAGCCAAAGTACGCGCCGCTGGTGCGCAGTGGCACGCGCTTCTGGAACTCCAGTGGTTTTGGCTTTGATTACGGCTTGTTCAAAGGTGCGACGATGCGTACCGAGTCGCTGGAGACGCTGATTCAGGGCGGCGTCGCTTTCGCCACGCCGGATGGCGAGCGCATGGGCAATCCGGCGCGAGCCGAGCAAACGTTCCCGCTGTTCGATAAGTTTGAAGACGAATGGCTGACCTGGGCGCCGAAGATTTCAATCGGCAAGTAAGCCCCAAGCAGCAGGCATGAAAAAGGCCGCGATCCATTGGAACGCGGCCTTTTTTACTGCCTTCGATTAATGCACATCAGACTGCATCCAGCTCCGGCTCGTCCGCTTCAACATTAACGGCAGCCTTCACCTCATCGTGACGACGAATGTACTTCCAGTCCGCCTCGTCGATGTAGATCCCGTTCGGCCCGCTGCCACCCTCCAGGTCGATGGCGACACTGGCGCAGACCTGCGGCTTCACACTCGCCAGGATCGGTACGAAGCCCAGTTGCAGGCTGGTTTCCAGCAGCGCTGCCTGGTTCTTCTCGTCAATGTCCGCTGCCTCGTCGAGGTAGTACGGCAGGCGCACGCGACCGGCCTGGTCGCGGTCCATCAAGTGCAGCAACAAGTACATGTTAGTCAGCGCCTTGATGGTCATTGTGGTGCCGTTGGATGCCGCCCCATCGATGTCGGTGTGGATTACGGGCTGACCGTTGACCTTGGTGATTTCGAACGCCAGCTCGAACAGGTCCTTGAGGCCGAGCTGGTTGTGGTTAGCCGCCACCAGACGCGCCAGGTATTCCTTGGCTTCTTCGTTCTTGTTGTCCTGATCGGCGCTTTGGCTCAGGTCGAAGACCGAAAGGGTTTCGCCTTCTTCATACTGGCCGGCGCTGTGGATGATCTGGTCGATGTGCTTGAGCGCTTCCTTGTTCGGCGCGAGTACGATGCGGAAGCTTTGCAGGTTGGAGACCTGACGCTTGTTGATCTCGCGGTTGAACAGCGCCAGTTGATGCTCAAGGCTGTCGTAGTCGCTGCGGATGTTGCGCAGGGTCCGGGCGATGTCGGTAACGGCCGCACGACGCGCCTTGCCAAGGGTCAGTGCTTCGTCGGTACGGTGCGCGTAAGCGTTGATCAACAGTTGCAGGCGACGTTCCATATCGTCTTCGCTGTCGAACTTGGCCACACCCTTGAGGCGGACCTGGGCGTACAGCGCCTCGATCTGACCATCGCTGCGCAGCAACCCTTGCCAGCTGTCCTGATAGTCATTGAGCAGCGGTAACAGGTTGTCCATGGAATCGTCGATCGGGTCCATGAACGGCGTACCGAACGGCAGATCTGCGGGCAGCAGCTGACGACGGCGCAGGGCGTCGTCGAGGGTGCGTTGCTTGGCTTCCATGTCGCCGATCTGCCGGCCGACCAATTGCAGTTTGGCCGACAGTTGTTGGACGCGTTCGGTGAAGGCATCGCTGGAACGCTTCAACTCGTCCTGCGCCGCTTCCAGCTGCGCCAGCTGTTCCAGCTTGTCGCCTTCCTCGGCGCTCAGGGTTTGCGCGCGGCGGAAGTCTTCCAGCGCTTTCTGCGCATCCAGCACTTGCTGGTACAGCGCTTCGGTTTGGGTCTTGCTCGCGGCGCGGTCGGCTGCCACGGCTTGCTGGGTTTTCAGTTGCTTGAGTTCTTTATCCAGGCGCTCTTTCTGATCGCGCAATGCCGCACGGTCAGCCAGGGCTTGCAGCGCTGGAGGTTCGATGTGCGACAGGTCGATGGACAGGCCGGGTACTTCGAAACGCTCGCCTTTGAAACCATCGAGGATCAGCTCCATGGATTTGACCCACTGGCCATCCTCATCCAGCGTGATCCCGTGTTCGCCCAACGGCAGGCTGAACAACGAACTGTTGAACAAACGCATCAGACGCTCGACATCCTGTTGCGAGAACTCCTCGCGCAGACGGGCGTAGCTGTTGTTGTCGGCGTGATCGAGTTGCTGCTTGACCGACTTCAGGCGTTTTTCCAGATCCCGCAGACGCTCTTCCAGATCTTCGGCGCTGAACTGCCGCGACTGCGCCAGCGCACCGGCCAGTTCATCGTGCGCGTCCTTGGCGGCGAGCAGTTGCTGCTCAAGGACTTTGACATCATCGACCAGCGCGAAGCGATGCTTGAGTACCGACAACTCGCCGAGCCAGCGCTGGATGCCGGAAATTTCCCGCTCCAGACGCATCAATTCTTGCGTGCCGCCACGCTGATCGTTTTGCAGCGCGTCTTGCTCGTTGCGGTAATGCTCAGCCTGAATCGTCAGCTCTTCCTTGCGCGCACTGGCGTAGTCGGACCAGGTGCCAAGCAGGGAATCGAGCAGCGGCGAGATTCGGTGCAATTTGCCGCGCAGGATGTTGCGCTGGGTCACGCCTGCCGCAAGGGCTTCGACCAATGGGCCGGCGGTGACCAGCGAGTTGTAGTCCTGCTCCATGCGTCGTACATCGCGGAACGCTTCTTCGCACGCGGCGATGTAGTCGACGCTACCGGAACGCAGGCTATGTTCGAACGCATCAAGAAACAATTGCTTGAGCTTGGCCGCGGTGATTTCGCGCATGTGCAGCAGGTTAATGAACAGCGCGCGGAACGTCTTCAGGCTCTGCTCGCTGGTGGAGCGCAGCGGAATCAGCGTCAGGTCCAGCGGGATCGACGTGTGACCGCCCACCAGCAGGCGACGCAGTTCATCCGGCTTGAGTTCGTAGGCTTTCAGGCCTTCGCGCTCAAGGTTGCTGAACAATTCTTTCTGACGCAGGCACGTGTCGTTTTTCTGGTAATGGGCCAAATCCAGTTTGCCAGCGTAGGCAAAGAACTGGTGACCGAAACCACCGCCCGGGCCGCGCCCGACTACGCCGATCACATGAGGTCCGTGCGGCAGCGCGACTTCGACCAGGATGTAACTGGTGTCCGAGGCGAAGTAGAAACGCCGTGATTGTTCCAGGCTGTATTTGCCGAAACTCATGTCCGACATGCGCGCCAGAATCGGGAACTGCAACGCGTTGATCGAGGCGGATTTGCCGAGGTTGTTCGCGCCGTAAACCGACAACGGTTCTTCAAGCGGGAACAGGCCGAGGCTGTAACCGGCGGTATTCAAAAGGGCAAAGCGGCGAATGCCGTAGCGTTCCTTGCTCATGCGTCGGTCTCCTGTTCTTCGGCGATGGCGCGGGCCATGGCGTCTTCTTCGCTTTCTTCTTCGAAGTCGCTGAGGTCCAGCGGATCATCCGTCGCCAACAACTTTTCGTTGCTGTCGTCATCGATCAGTACGGGCACCGGCAGTGGCAGCACGCTGTGCAGGCTGGCGGCCAGATCACGGTCTTGCTGGACCGACAGGCAGACATCGAGGAAGCGATGCATCGGCGGCAGGAAACGGTAGATGCCGTTTTCTTCGCCGGCGAAACCAAGCTGAGTCATGCGGCGCATGATTTTTTCTTCGAGTTCTTCGACGGTCTGCACTTCGGCCTGGATAAACAGGTCGCGGTATTTCTCCAGCAGCGATGGCAATTCATCGCGGCCGAGGCTGCCCCCATCCAGCACGGCAACTGGATCGCGGCCCTGATCGGCCAGATGCTCGACGAGAATGAAGGTAAACAGCGCCAGACGTTGCGCGGTCTTGTTCACCGCCGCCGCCGCGAGGTCCGGCACGAAGTAGTAGAAACCACGGGTGTCGCAGACCAGTTCAAAGCCCAGCGCCTTGAACAGCGTGCGGTACGGGTCCTGGAAGTTTGACAGTTGCGCGTACAGCTCCGGATCGCGGCGGCTGACGTGGTAACCCTTGAACAGCTCGCGAAAGATTGGCGCCAGCTGGGACAGTTCGGATAGATCAAGTTGCATAGGGAGTTCTCGCAGAATCCTCGGCGGTGTCGCGGGCCGAGAGCAGGGCGAAGGAGCGCAGGCTGACCTGGTGCTCGTGAGTGTGGTAATCGCGGCGTTCCAGACGCTCGCGTGTGAAGCGCTTTTCCCGCGACAGGCGCGAGAACCAATAAAGCAATTCGTCGGTGGCGCCGTCCGGTTCTTGCTCCAGCAACCAGGTCATCAGGTCCGGCATCGGCAGGGCGTCTTCGCAGCGTTCGAGCATTTCCCGAACCGTGCGTGGCGCGCGCGGGGCTTCGCCTTTCTGAGTTTTGTGGGCCTTGGGGAAGCGCGCCGGTTTTGGCTCGAAACGGGCCAAGGCGTAAACGTAGGCTTCGACCTGACTGGCGCTGCCGAGGAACGTGCTTTGCGGCCGAGTGAACATCGGCATCGCCGCTTGGGGCACCGCATCGATGCCTTTGCGACGGATGGCCGACAAGGCCAGCGCCGCGCCACGGGTCACGGCGTTGTGCCGGCGGGCTTCTTCACGCAGCGGCAGCAACAGCTCGCGGGCGTGGCGCAAGGTCAGTTGAGCGCTGGTCTGCATTTCGAGGATGCGCGCGTGGGTGCGCAGCAGCATGTCGTCATCGACCAGGTGGCCGAGGCGCTGCTGTTCGGTGAGCATCTTCAGTAGGACGTTCTCGACCTTGCGCACGCCTTGTTCGAAGGCGCCGTCGGCGTTCACCAACTGAATCATCGGCTCGACGTATTCGTCCCAGGTCGCCAACACTTCAGCGTAACGCTGGCGCAGGGGAATCTGCCGGTCGCTGGTCTTGGCCCGCTCCGCGACGGCCACCAAGGCCTGTTCGTCGTTGGCGAGTTTTTTCAATACATCCCGTACGCGCATGTCGAGCAGGCGCAACTGGCGCGCCAGGTCGTGGCCGTCGCGGATGTCGAAGGCGTCCTGGATGTAACCGGCCAGGCGCTCGAGATGGCGCAGATAGGCTTCGATCTCCAGGCACAGGCCCAGACGGTGCTCACGGCGCAGGTAGGCGAGGAAGTCGTGGATCTGCGCATTGAGCTCGAAACGGTTCGGGCTTTTCGCCACGGGAACCAGAATGTCGAGGCGGATCCACACGTCCAGCAGACTGGTGATGTCCTGCGGCGTACTGTCCAGTTGCTGGGCGGCCAACTGTGAACGCAATTCGTTGAGGCTCAGAGTGCCTTGGTCGAAGTGCTCGCACAGCGGCTCCAGAAGTGCCCAGTGTTCAGCGAGGGCGCGCAAAACGCGCTTGGGTTCGATCATCGGAATGGCCGGCTGGTTGACGAATAAAAGCAGCGATTGTACTGCATCACGTCCGTTGCAATTCATTCTCGGGACGGACAGTTGGCTTTCTATCGATCAAGCGTGGGCGATCTTGGGCGAAGGGCGGTAGAATCACCGCACTTTAGTTATCCACAAGTGGCCGACCTTTGCTTATCGAGTCCCGTCGCCGCGCCTATTTGACCGCCATGCAGGTGGTCAACTGGCTGCCGCGCACCGAATTGCCCTTTGCTGCGCCCTCGCGCCCCGAACTGCTGGAGATGCCCGAGCCGTTGGTCGTCATCCCGGTGGCACCGGCGCCAGTGGCTGAGTCGCCCGTGGAACCTGTGGCCAAACCGGTCGAGCGGGTGAAAATCGAGGTGCCACGGCCGTCGCTGGCCAGCACGCGCACGAATGCCAAGGTTGAAGAAGAGGCCGCTCCGGTGGTGGCCAAGGCGCGAGTCGTGCCGCCACCGCGTTTCGCCCTGCAATTACTGCGGGCCGGGCGTTGCCTGCTGCTGGTGGAGTTACCCACAGGCGAACCCTTCCAGACCCGTGACCCCGCCTATCTGTTGCTCAAAGACATGCTGCGCGCCGCCGGTCTGCCGGACAGCCCACAGATCGTCGGCGAGCCGGTGCGTTGGCCGCTGTTGTCTCGGGGCACCATGGATCAAGGTCCGGAAGCGGCTCGCGACTTCGTGCAAGGTTTTCTCTCGGCCCGACTGGAAGACGCACCGAGCGTCTGCATGTGGCTGATCGGTCTGCCGGCGGTGCGTTTTGCCGGTGAGGCGAACGCCGAATCCTTCAACCGTGAACTCCAGGTCGAAGGCCTGGGCTCGGTCTGGGCCCTGCCGGGTCTGGAATTATTAATGGAAGAGCCACAGCGTAAGGCTGATGTCTGGCAAGCCATGCGTCGGCTGATGGCGCGCTGGAAAGAATCGAATGAGTGACGCTGTATCGTTCCGCCCAATGACCGAGGCGGACCTGGACGTTGTACTGAAAATCGAATACGCGGCTTACAGCCATCCCTGGACCCGTGGGATTTTTCTCGATGGGCTGGGTAAATATCAGATATGGCTGATGTTTGAAGGTCAGCAGCCAGTCGGCCACGGGGTGGTGCAGATCATCCTTGATGAAGCGCATCTGCTGAACATCACCGTCAAACCGGAAAACCAGGGCCGTGGTCTGGGCTTGACGTTACTGGAGCATTTAATGTCCCGGGCGTATGACGCCAAGGCGCGGGAGTGTTTCCTTGAGGTGCGCGACAGCAATCGTGGCGCGTTTAAGTTGTATGAGCGTTATGGGTTTAACGAGATTGGGCGGCGGCGCGATTACTACCCGGCAGTGGGCGGGCGTGAAGATGCTGTCGTCATGGCCTGTACCCTCGTCGATTGAGTTATAGCTATTGTGGCGAGGGAGTAAGCGCCCTCGCCACAGCTCAACGATTACCGTCCATCGGATCCTGCCGCGCCAGTTCCTCTTCGTCCAGCCCATTTCCCCCGCCAATGTTCTCTTCATCGACAATGCTCAAATCCCAATCGGCCTGGTCACCTTCACCCGCTTCGTGGGCGTCCCGTGCGCCGTCTTCACGGATCAGGGTTTGCGGGCTCATGTCGTCGTCGGTGGACTCATCGTCATCGCTCGAGGCCCCGGTCATGCCCGCTTCACGTACGCGTTCCCGAGGCATCAGGCGTTCACGCTCCGTTTGCGTCAGCTCGTCGCCGATTTTGGCGCTGGGTTCTTCTTCGCCGAAGTCCAGCTCATGCATCGAGCCCATGCGGTCTTCGTTGTCGTCGATGGGCTCGGGTTGCGTTGCATCGTACGGACGTCGTGATTCAGTCATGGCAATTCCTCATACTGTAGGCCTTACTAGGGTGGACCCCCTGGGCTGCTGAGAATTCCTCCGGCATGGAAAACCGGGTATTTGCATCTGGCGCGTGACCCCGACAGATGGATGTCTGTCATAGAAACGCATCATTCTCGAGGTTTCATTGCATGAACGAATTACAAGATCTAATTGATAACAACGAGCGCTGGGCTGACGCGATCACCAAAGAAGATCCTGATTTCTTCGCCAAGCTGGCCCGTCAGCAAACCCCGGAATACCTGTGGATCGGTTGCTCCGACGCCCGAGTGCCGGCGAACGAGATCGTCGGCATGCTCCCCGGCGATCTGTTTGTACACCGCAATGTGGCCAACGTGGTGCTGCACACCGACCTCAACTGCCTGTCGGTGATTCAGTATGCGGTCGACGTGCTGAAGGTCAAACACATCCTCGTTACCGGCCACTATGGCTGCGGCGGCGTGCGCGCCTCGATGCAGAACCGTCAGTTGGGCCTGATCGACGGCTGGCTGCGCTCGATTCGCGATCTCTATTATGAAAAACGCGAAGAACTCGCCAAATTGCCCACTGAAGAAGAGCAGGTCGACCGCCTCTGCGAGTACAACGTGATCCAGCAAGTGGCCAATGTCGGGCACACCAGCATTGTGCAAAACGCCTGGCACCGCGGGCAGAGCCTGTCGATTCACGGCTGCATCTATGGCATCAAGGACGGTCGCTGGAAAAGCCTGAACGCCACCATCAGCGGTTTCGAGCAATTGCCGCCGCAATACCGTCTGCGTCCGGTCGAGGCGTTGTAACGCTCTTCAGCAGAGACTTCGCCGGCGCCAGTGCTGCAGAAACAACTGGCCGTCGGCGTTCGGCGGTTCATCGTAGCCGGTGATCCAGCCTCGGCAGTCGAACGCGCCGCACCGGCAGGCGAACTGACGCAAGAGTTTGTCTTCGGTGGACGCGTAGTCCATCGTCAGTCGGTCACCTTTTTTGATGTCCTTCAGCGCCCATAACCACAGCTCGCTCATGTCGAGAAATACGTTTGGGTCGCAGGAATGTCGCAACAGCCCGCAGAAGCGCGGATCGTAGACATGGATGCCATGGGCCAGTTGCCGGGTATGCCGGCACCGATAAGGCAGCAGATGCCCCGAAGCCCGACAAATGCGGCTGATACGTGGAAAATCCCGAAGTACTGCGACGGCTGCCGCCGATCCGTTAGTGTTGTCGATAATCTCGAAGTCGGCCCTGGCGGGGAATCCAAGGTGAACGGGCAGCTCCGCAAAGGGATATATCCCATCGGGAGGTTTTTCACGCGTCTCGTGCAGGGTCTGGATGCTCATAACGATCCTTGTTGGCTGGGTGCTGCGACCTCCATCAGCTGACGATCCTGTCAGCTCTGCAGCACAGGGGTACGCTTCAAGCCTCTCGCAAATGAAACGGCGGGTCTACTGTCATAACTGACAGTAGACCCGCCGTTCATCGTTTTACAGGGGCGGGGCAGCGATCGCGGTCGCGGGTGCCGGGGCTTTCAGCTGTTTGAGCTGAGATTTGATCGGTGCCGTCGCGCACTTGGCCACGGCTTTTTCGGGCGTCAGGTTGCGAATCGAGGTGTAGAACAGCTCACAGGTTTTTTCTGCCTGGGCCACTTGCCAGGTTTGCGTGCAACTTCTCAGTTCTATGTCGGGATTACTGTCCGGTTGGCGGCCCATGGCGGCCTGCCAGCACGCGGCACTCAAATCCTGACCCATGACTTTAAGCCCCGCCGCGTCGGCCTTGGTCTGGGCATCGTTGCCGGTATAGCTTTGCGGGTCGGCGGCGTACCAAATGTAGCTTGGGTGGTTGGAACCCAGCACTGGCACGTTCACCCCGTCGCTCGGACTGATGCTGACCAGGCCCAGCACGTTCACGGTCGGCCCGTATTGCTGCTTGATCCAGTTACGCACCGGCGCGCCGAAGGCGACCATCGGCAACGCCGCGCCACTGGCGTTCTGGCTGAGTTGCTTGACCATCGTGGTCTGGTAGTCCTTGAAGTAGTCGTAGACGCCTTCCAGATCCTTGCCGGCGTTGGACGGTGCGGCAATCGGTGCAATGTCGATGATGGTTTGGTAGCCCGGAGTCTGGTCGGCCGGAACTCCGTTGTCAGTCAACAGCGTGGCCCAGCGATCGGTGGTGGCCGATCGCAGGTAATCCTGAGCCTGGGTCAACGAATAGTCGGGTGGGAAGTGCAACAGTTCAACGCTTTTGCGGTTCTCCAGGGCCATGCCCAGTGGCAGGAACAGATACCAGCTGTAAGCCCACTTGCCATCGGCATTCAGCTTGCTCGCGCCGGTATAGGCCAGATCACCGGCATCGAGCAACGCCGCCAACGGTTTTTCATAGCCACGGGGTACGCCGCTGATTTCGGCGTAGAGCTGATCGTTATCGGTTTTGACCTGCACTTTCGCCGCGCTGTAACCATCGCGCTGCACGCTTTGGGTCAGGTAATGCTCGACCGTTTGCTCCAGCGTCCAGTTGCGAAAGCAGATCACGTTGCAGTTATTGGGGTAGGCGAACAGGCGGGTGACGCGTTCGGTACTGCCCAGCTTCAGGTCGACGTCGGCATGGGCGGCGGCGCTCAGGGTGAGGGCCGCGAGGGTGAATCCTGCGAATTTGAACATGCTCAGATCCTTTTCAGCGTGGTCCCGTTGATTGGGGTACGCGCCATACTGGATCAGCGGCGTTACACAGAACAGTGTGTGCGTATAGTTTTTTTGCGTAGCGCCTGCGGTGTGTATGCCAGGAACTCTCGGTTATGGAGTCCGGCCGGGGGTTAATGTCTATGGGCCGGACGGAGGTTGAAGCGTTACAACAGCTGTAGTGCCAGATGAGTACCGGCGCGCAAGTACTCGACCTGTGCCAATACGGCATCCTTGACGATGGCCTCTCCTGTATCGGTGAGCTTGGCTTTTTTGGCGTCAATGATGGACGTTTGCGTTAATTGCATGACTACATCCATCGCTTTTTGAAGGGCGGTCAAATTGTTGTGCTGGCCGAACTCACGGACGACAGCGTCCATACGGCGATCTGCATCATCACGCAGCTTTTTATATTCAACGACTGAAACCCTACCGTCCTGGTAAATCTCGGTAATCATCTCTTCCAGCGTTTTCGATATTAAAGACATGTATTTGTTCATCCTTGGTCAGTGCTGTCTTGCTTTAAAAAGTTTGTGAGCTGTCGGAGTTTACTCAGCGATTTATAGGTTGGAGATAAGAACTCTCCGGGTTTCATGTCAGGCGCAATCGAGCCTGTTTGTAGGATAAATCTAGGCGCTTGTTTCATGCTCAAGCAGCGTGAACTGATTGCACCTGCCTGCAGCAGGTGCAATCACATACGTGTTAAGGCATCACTGGCGCCGTATACGTCAGCGTGGTCCCCAGCGCCCACAGCAGGAATAGCACCAGCGGCGTGTGCACCAGCAGTTGCACGAACGAAAACCCGATCAAGTCCCGCGCCTTCAACCCGAGTACACCCAGCAGCGGCAGCATGTAGAACGGGTTGATCAGGTTCGGTAGGGCTTCGGCGGCGTTGTAGATCTGCACGGCCCAGCCCAGGTGGTAGTTCAGGTCGGTGGCCACTTGCATGACGTACGGCGCTTCGATGATCCATTTGCCCCCGCCGGACGGGATAAAGAAACCGAGGATCGCCGAGTACACGCCCATCAGCAGCGCGTAGGTGTCGTGGGACGCGATTTGTACGAAAAAGGTCGAAATGTGGTGAGCCAGCGTCTGAGCGTCAGTGCCTTTGACGGTGGTCATCAGCGCGGCGATCGAGCCGTACAACGGGAACTGAATCAGTACGCCCGTGGTGGTAGGCACCGCACGGCTCACCGCGTCGAGGAAGCTGCGCGGGCGCCAGTGCAGCAGGGCACCGAGCATGATGAACAGGAAGTTGTAGGTGTTCAGCCCGGAAATCGCACTGATCGCCGGTTTGGTCGAGAACTCGTGGAACAGCCATCCTCCCGCCAGCAGCACCAGCAAAATCGTCAGCAGCGGGCTGTGCTCCAGCCATTCGCCGGGGCGGGTGCGCGGTTGCAATGGCGGCAGGTTGAAGCTCGGATCGATGCCGCAGGCTTTGGCATCACGGGCCGAGTTCGGGCCGGGGGCGGTGGCGTAGGCAATGATCAGCGAGATCACGATCAGCGCCAGCAACATCACGCCGGACTGCCAGAGAAAGATCGTTTGCGTGAAAGGAATTACCCCGGTGATCGACAATATCGATGGCGGCAGGCTGGCCGGGTTGGCCTGCAATTGCGCGGCGGACGAGGACAAGCCCAAGGCCCACACCGCGCCGAGGCCCAGATAGGCGGCAGCACCGGCAGCGCGGTAGTCCATTTTCAAATCGGTACGGCGGGCGAGGGCGCGCACCAGCAAACCGCCAAACACCAGCGACAGCCCCCAGTTCAGCAGCGAAGCGACCATGGAGATCAACGCAACCCAGGCCACGGCCGAGCGGCCGTTTTTCGGGATCCGCGCCAGCCGGTCGATCAGTTTCACCGCCGGGGGCGAGCTGGCGACCACATAACCGCCGATCACCACGAAAGCCATCTGCATAGTAAACGGGATCAGGCTCCAGAATCCGTCACCGAAGGCCATGGCGGCGTCGGTGGGTTTGGCGCCCATGAACAGGGTTGCCACGGCGACGATAATCACCGCCAGTGCGGCAAACACCCAGGAATCGGGGAACCAGCGTTCGGCAAAACTTGAGCAGCGCAGGGCAAAGCGGGCAGAGCGGGTATCTTCGATATCAGCGGCCACGGGTGTACCTCGAATTTTTATGTTTGTTGTGGTCTTCAGGACCGCAAAGGCCCGTCTAGACAGGTGCCAACAGTAAAACAATCGGTTCTATTTTGTGACCAGGTTTTACGCGTTTTGGACTTTGGTCTAACGGGTTGTCCGTTGGCGCGTTTGCGTAGACCATGGGCGCCTTGGTTTTTTGCCTATGCCAGAGTTCTTTTCATGACCGCCAACATCCACTCGCGCCCGGCACCGTTCACTCGCTCGGATTACAAGACCCTAGGCCTTGCTGCCCTTGGCGGCGCGCTGGAAATTTACGATTTCATCATTTTCGTATTTTTCGCCCTGATCCTCAGCCAGCTGTTCTTCCCGCCTGAAATGCCAGAGTGGCTGCGACTGCTGCAAAGCTTCGGGATCTTCGCTACCGGTTATTTGGCGCGGCCGTTGGGCGGGATTCTGATGGCGCATTTCGCCGACCGGCTGGGCCGCAAGAAGGTCTTCAGCCTGAGCATCCTGATGATGGCGCTGCCGTGTCTGCTGATTGGCATCATGCCGACCTACGCCCAGATCGGTTATTTCGCACCGCTGCTGCTGTTGGCCCTGCGAATTCTCCAGGGCGCGGCGGTGGGCGGTGAAGTGCCGAGCGCCTGGGTGTTCGTCGCCGAGCATGCACCCGCCGGGCATCGCGGTTATGCCCTCGGTTTCCTGCAGGCCGGGTTGACGTTTGGTTACCTGATCGGCGCCCTGACGGCGACTTTTCTGGCGCAGGCGTTCACCCCGGCAGAAATCCTCGATTACGCCTGGCGTTACCCGTTCCTGCTGGGCGGCGTGTTCGGTGTAATCGGCGTCTGGCTACGCCGCTGGCTCAGCGAAACCCCGGTGTTCATGGCCATGCAGGCCCAGCGGGATGCAGCTGTCGAACTGCCGCTGCGCACGGTCTTGCGTGAACACCGTCTGGCCATGCTGCCGGCGATGATCCTCACCTGTGTACTGACCTCGGCGGTGCTGGTGTTCGTGGTAATCACCCCGACCATGATGCAGAAAACCTTCGGTATGACCGCCAGCCACACCTTCGCCCTGAGTGCCTTGGGCATTGTCTTTCTGAATATCGGCTGTGTACTCGCCGGGCTGCTGGTCGACCGCATTGGCGCCTGGCGCACGGTGATGCTCTATAGCTTGCTGCTGCCACTGGGCATCGGCGTGCTCTATACCTGCCTGATCATCGGTGGTAACTGGATCGGCCTGGCGTACGCGGTGGCCGGTCTCGGTTGCGGGGTGGTCGGCGCGGTGCCGTCGGTGATGGTCAGCCTGTTCCCAGCGCGGATTCGTGTCTCGGGGATTTCCTTCACCTACAACATTGCCTACGCCATTTGGGCGAGTATCACACCGTTGTTGCTGATCGGTCTGATGCCGTGGAGCCCATGGATCTGTGTGATCTTCTGCGCGGTGATGGGGGCTGTGGGTGTGAGCAGCGCGGCGTATTTCGGCGCACGCATGCCCAAAGTGAGTAGCCGCAGCGTGGCTCCCTGTGTCTAGCGACTGTCAGCGGGTTTCTGTGATGCAAAGGAGCAGCGCAATGCAATTGGTACCCATCCTTGAAGTATCCCGTCAGCTTCAGTCGCGTGTTCGGGATCTGCGCAATCAGCCAGATGTTCGCCACTACATGTACACCGATCATGAGATATCCGACGCCGAGCACACTGCCTGGCTCGGCTCGTTAACGGACAACCCGCGTCAATCCGTGTTCGTACTCATGCTCGACGGCGCAGTCGGTGGCGTGGTGTCGCTGAACGCGATCAGCACGCTGCACAAAACGGCTGACTGGGCTTTTTATCTCGACAGTGATCTGCAAGGACGAGGGCTGGGCAGTCGGTTGGAGTTCTGGCTTCTGGACCATGCGTTTGGTGTGGCAGGTCTGGAAAAGCTCAACTGCGAAGTGCTGCAGAGCAACCCGGCGGTGATCAGGCTGCACCAGAAGTTCGGCTTTTCCATTGAGGGCGTGCGACGCCAGAACATCATCAAGGACAATGCCAGAGTCGATGTGGTGATGCTGGGCATTACTCGACAGGAATGGGCGGCGCGGCGGCCGAAAATGGACAGCGTGATGGCACGGCTGAACCGTGTCAGTTGATCAGGTGAGAACCCTGCAACTATTTTTGTAGGACAACCCTGAAACGCTCTTCAGAAAATATCCCCGAGGCCGATGGTTAGGCTGCGTATCGCTATCTATCCCTGTCCATCGGTGTATCCCCATGTTCAACAAACGCTTGAAGCAGGAGCTGTCGGCTCTTCGCGAAGAACTCTCCAGCCTCCAGCAAGTGAAGGAAAGTCTGGAAAGCGAGATGCTGGTCCTGACCCTCGATGTCGATGGGCGGATTCAATCGGTCAACCAGAACTTCATCGGTGAGATGCTCTACAAAAGCAGCGACCTTATAGGGCGACACATCGAAGACATCGTTCCGGCCCATGTGAAGTCGGACGAATTTCACCACCGCTTCAAGGTCGCGTTGACCCGTGGCGAGCACTTTGCCGGCACGGTGCGTTTGTTGCGTGGCAATGGCCAGGAGGCCTGGCTGCGATCGATCGTGCAGCCGGTTCGGTCCGCGGACGGCCGTACCAAGCACTACTCGATTTACTCCAGTGACCTGACCCGCACCATCGAGGCGTCTCGTGAGCATGAGAACCTGATCGGCGCGCTTGTGCGCTCCACGGCAGTGATCGAGTTCGACCTCAATGGCAATGTGCTGGCGGCCAACGACCGGTTCCTCAGCGGCATGGGTTACAGCCTGGCGCAGATCAAGGGCAAACATCACCGCACCTTCTGCGACCCCGAGGTATACAACAGCACCGCGTACCAGGACTTCTGGCGCCGTCTGAATGCAGGCGAGTTCGTCGCTGACCGTTTCAAGCGCATCGACAGCCACGGTCGCGTGGTCTGGCTGGAAGCTTCTTACAATCCGGTGGTCGATGCCAACAACAAGCTCTACAAAGTGGTGAAGTTCGCCACGGTGATTACCGATCAAATCAATCAGGAGCAAGCCGTCACCGACGCTGCCAACATTGCCTACAGCACCTCACAGCAAACCGACAGCAGCGCGCAGCGCGGTAACGCCGTGGTGACTCAGGCGGTGAACGTGATGCGCAATCTTGCCAGGCACATGCAGACCGCCGGCGAAGGCATCGAAGCGTTGAACGAGCAATCGCTGGTGATTGGCACCATTGTCAAAACCATCAGCGGGATTGCCGAACAGACCAACCTGCTGGCGCTCAACGCGGCCATCGAAGCCGCTCGGGCTGGAGAACAGGGGCGTGGTTTCGCGGTGGTGGCGGATGAGGTCCGGCAATTGGCTTCGCGCACCAGCCAGGCAACCGATGAGATTGTTGGCGTAGTGCGTCAGAACCAGGACATGGCGCGCAACGCCGTGGCGCTGATGACCGAGGGCAAACTCCAGGCTGAACAGGGGCTGGCGCTAGCGGCAGAGGCGGGGACGGTGATTGTCGAGATTCAGGACGGCGCACAGAAAGTGGTGAACGCGGTCGGGCAGTTTGCCAATCAGTTACCGACTTGATGCCTGCCATCGCGACGTAACTCGCTACAAGCGGCGTTTTCCCCAGGGGCTGCCATCAGTGTTTCTCACCGGGCGTATCGTCTGCTCAATCATGGGCCGAGCGTGTTGGTCTGCGCGGCCCATGACAGCCAGCGCAACATCATGGCGGTGGCCTGGGCCCTGCCGCTGGATTTCGAGCCGCCGAAAATTGCCGGGGTGTTGGACAAGTCCATCTGGACGCGGCAATTGCTAGAGGCTTCGGGTGCGTTTGTGCTGATTGTTCAGGCAGACGAGCGGGCATTTCCTGAAAGTAGGCGATCCAGTGGACGGCAACACCTTGCAGCCGTAAGCCGCCCGCTTTTCACACCCAGACGTCATTCTGCGCAGTGCGCTCGCCACCGTTGTTACCCGTGTTCAGCACACCCTTGGGTTCGATGAGCAGGAGTTTCACCTCCTGTTCGGCAAACGGTTTGTGCTCGACACCTTTTGACACCACATACATTTCACCGGCGTTCACCAGTACGTGGCCATCGCGAAAGTCGATGCGCAGTTGCCCTTCGAGGACGATGAACGTTTCGTCGGTATCCAGGTGATCGTGCCAGATGAAATCCCCCAGCAGTTTCACCACCTTGAACTGGTAGTTGTTCATTTCAGCGATGACCCGAGGCGTCCAGTACGGGTCGATTCTGGCGATTTTTTCAGCGAAATTCAGGCTTTCGTAAGCGTTCATGAAGCCGTTCTCGTGGTTGATCGTAGATCCACGATAGCCCGCGCATCGGTGTGCTTCTTGAACGATTGTGCGTGGCTCAGCGGCGGTGCATCTTCATCCAGCGGGCCGGCGACAGGCCGTAGGTTTTGCTGAACTTCCGGGTCATGTGGCTCTGATCGGTGAAGCCGGCGATCAGCGCAGCGCTGACCAGTGACTGGCCCTGAATCAGCAGAGAGCGGACCAGGTCGAGGCGACGCAGGGTCAAGTATCGATAAGGGCTGGTGCCGAACAACAGACGAAAATCCCGCGACAGACTCCAGCGATCGCGACCGCTGTGTTGCGCCAGTTCTTCCAGCGTCAAGGTGCGATCCAGCGCGCTGTGAATGAATTCCCGAGCGCGCTCGGCGGCCATATAGTCGAAGCGCTGGCGGGTGGCGGACACGCCGGAAATGCGGTTCAGGGCTTGGGCCAGGTCGAACAGCGCATCCTGCTCTTCGAGAGGGTCGAGGGGGCAATCGAGGCTACGCAGCAGCACGGCGGTGGCGGCGAACAAACGTGGATCGGTCGACAGGCCTGTTTTGATATACGGCAATGGCTGGCCGCCGAGCATCTGCTGGATCAGTGCCGGTTCGATGTACATCATTCGGTACTGGAACCCTGTCTCGGTGCCGGCTTCGCCATCGTGGACTTCGTCCGGGTGCAGCACCATGGTCGTGCCCGGCAAACTGTGGCGCCAGCCACCGCGGTACTGAAAACTCTGTACACCGGCCAGGGTATGCCCGATGGCGTAGGTGTCGTGGCGGTGAAGATCGTAGCCGTGGCCTGCAAAAAACGCCTCGAAACGCTGAAGCCCGCCGACGTCGGGCGCGCGGTGGAACCAGTCGTGGTGAATGATTTTTTTGCCCATCTGAGGATGCTCGAGAGCCATAAGCCTGTGAGTGGAACATTACCCCGGGGAGGGCTTTATGTCTGCGGAAGCGTTTCTATCTGTGTATTACAATAATTAATTATTGTTTAACGATAATAAATGGTTTAGCTTTTGCTCACATTCATCCTGTGAGGTATCGCCGTGACTTCCAATCGTCTCGCTCAACTGAGCCAGCGTATGTCTGCTGTGACTCTTTTTCTGATCATCGCGATGCTGGCGATCAATGCTGTGCTTTGGCTCTTTCCTTTCCTGGCTGCGAAGGATGGGTGGGGGCTAGGTTTTGCGCTTACCGATCGCCAACTCTCGCATATCACCGATAAAGCGATGTTGTTCCCGTGGTGGCAAATACTAGGCGGTATTCTGCTGTCGAGCGTGCCATTGCTGGCGCTGGCATACGGCTTGGGAAACTTGCGTCGACTGTTCCGGAACTATTCGCGCGGTGAGTATTTTTCCAGTGAGTCAGCTGTTCATTTAGGTCTGGTCGGAAGGGCGGTGGCGCTCTGGGTGTTGCTCGATTTCTTGTGCGAGCCCGTGCTCAGCTTCTGGGTGACAATGAATGCGCCGATCGGTGAGCGGCTGATTACTGTCAGTGTCACGGCTCCCACTTTTGTCGCGTTGTTCCTGGCTGCGTGTATATCGATCATTGCGCGTATTCTCGGTCAGGCCAGTGAAGTGGACTCTGAATACCGCACCTTTGTTTGAGATTTTTATGTCAATTGTCATTCAGCTGGACGTGATGCTCGCACTGCGCAAAGTCAAATCCAAAGACCTCGCCGCCGCTATCGGCATTACCGAGGCGAACCTGTCGCTGTTGAAGCAGGGCAAGGTCAAGGGGCTGCGCTTGGCGACTCTGGACGCGATTTGTAAACATCTGAATTGTCAGCCGGGTGACCTGTTGATCCATGTGTCTGACGTCGAGTAAAAGTAAGCACTCCATTGCGCCGGCTTGTTGTGCTGCGTCCACATTTTAACGCCGGGGCGGCACGCACCGGGTTTGCCAAGGTGTAAGGCAAACTCGGCCTGCCACTGTTAGAGGCATCAGGCGCGACAGGCGCTGAAGATCTCTCGCTAGGCTGAATGCAACAATAATTATCCGAGGAGACATGTCATGAAAGTCAGCGCACGTAACGTATTCAAAGGCACCATCAGTCAATTGCAGCCCGGCGCGGTGAATGCGGACGTCTCGCTGAAACTGTCAGGCGGTAATGAACGGGTGACCGGGGTGACCAGGAAAGCGTGAAGAACCTCGGCCTGGCGGTCGGCAAGGAAGCGATCGCACTGGTGAAGGCGCCGTGGGTCATGTTGATGACCGAATCCAGCGACATTCGCCTGTCGGCGCGCCACTGCCTGGAAGGCAAAGTCACCAGTGTCATCGACGGCGCCGTGAACTGCGAAGTGGTCATCCAGCTCGACGGCGGCACCGAAGTCTATTCGGTCGTGACACGCCAGGCTGTGGCAGAACTGGACCTGGCGCCGGGCGTGAGTGCGGCGGCGGTGATCAAGGCGTCGCATATCATTTTGGGTGTGCCGGCCTGATATCACGAGTCGACTGACACCTGATCAGGCTTTGGCTCGGGTTCGTTGTCGAACAGCACTGACACGCTCTTGAGGGCTGCATGATAGTCCTCGTCGGTGTGAATGAGGCGAATGTTCATGGGTTACTCCATCTCGACGGTATCAGCGTCGATTGCGTCGGACTGTTTGTGAGTGCCGACAAGTTTTATGTATACGGCGCCGAAGCGATAGGCCACAGCGACTGCCAACCGAAAGTCATTGCCCTTGATGTTGAACACGACTCTGCGGCTTTTGAGAATACTGGCGGTAGCAAAGTGCGCCTTTATGTCCGCTGGCGTTTTCCATTCAACATTTTTTGCCTCGTCAATCCAGGCCACAAAAGATTGTTCCGAGTCCGGGTATTTCTCCCAAAACCTTTTCAGCTGACTGATAGCGATGATTCTCATGGAATGATCCTGGTCCCGTGGTGGGACTGATGCAAGTCTGTGGAGGCGCATCCGATGTGCGGAGGGGCAAGTTCGACTTCTGTGATCAAGCACTGTCGACAGCTGATTTGATGAGCTGGGGCTGACGCGGAACTGGGAAAAAATGATCTTCAAACTCTATCCAAGACACAGTCATTTGTGGGTAGGAAAAGGCTGCGCGAAGGGGCCGATCAGTATTCGTTACCTATAAAAAAGGGCCTACCTCCCGGTAAGCCCTTGCTCATTCCCGCGTACGACTCAATCCCCCAACGCCGCCCCCTCACGCCGCGGATCGGCCCCGCCCGCCAGCGACGTTTTTCCCTGCGCATCCTTCACCCGAACAATCGCCTGGGTCCCGCTGGTCATGTCGATCTCGTTCACGCTGTGTCCTTTGTCCTTCAGCACCTGAATCAGCTCCGAGCTGAATTGCCCCTGTTCCAGTTCGGTCGGACCGTTGCGGCTGCCAAAGTTGGGAAGGTTGATGGCAGTTTGGGGGTCGAGGTTCCAGTCGAGCAGGCCAATGGTGGATTTGGCGACGTATTCGATGATCTGCGAGCCGCCGGGGGACCCGATGGTGGCGAGGAATTCGCCGCTCTGGCGGTCGAAGATCAGCGTCGGTGCCATGGACGAGCGTGGGCGCTTACCGGGTTCGACGCGGTTGGCAACCTTCTGGCCATTCTCTTCGGGGATGAACGAGAAGTCGGTCATCTGGTTGTTCAGCAGGAAACCCTGAACCATCAGGTGCGAGCCAAACGCGGATTCCACGGTGGTGGTCATGGACACGGCGCCGCCTTCGTCATCCACGGCCACCACTTGCGAGGTGGAGATGCGCAGCGGCGAGCGGTCCGGAGCGTAGGCGACCTGAATGCCTGACGGGGTGCCGGGTTTGGCCGTGCCCATGCTGCGATCGCCGATCAGGGCCGCGCGGTCGGCCAGATACGCAGGGTCAATCAGACCTGTGACGGGAACGGCAACGAAGTCTGCGTCGGCCACGTACAGCGCGCGGTCGGCGTAGGCCAAGCGTTCAGCTTCGGAGATCAGGTGCACGGCTTCAGGCGCCGGCTCAATGCCCGCCGGTTTGTTGGTCTTGACCGGTTTGAGCGGCGACAGGGCAAAGCGCGGGTCGCGGGTTTCGAGGGCCTGCAAGGTGCCGAGGATCTGCGCCACGGTGATCCCGCCTGATGACGGCGGCGGCATACCACAAACCTGCCAGCGTTTGTAGTCGGTGCATAGCGGCGCGCGCTCCTTGGCGCTGTAGTCGTTGAGATCGTTCAGCGAGAGGCTGCCCGGGTTGGCGTGACCCTGAACCTTGGCGACGATCTCCTGTGCGATCGAACCTTTGTACAACGCATCCGGTCCTTCCTTGGCGATGCGATTGAACACCGCGGCCAGAGCGGGGTTTTTCAGTTGCGTGCCTGCGGCTTTCGGGCTGCCATCGGCATTCAGAAAATAGGCCGCCATGTCCGGCGAGCGTCGAATGGACGAGTCCGAGGCGACCAACTGGTGAAGACGTGGCGAGATGGCGAAGCCTTGCTCCGCGAGATTGATTGCTGGTTTGAATAGCTGCGCCCACGGCAGACGACCGTGTTTTTGATGGGCCAACTCAAGCGCCCGCAATACCCCCGGTGTTCCCACCGAGCGACCGCCAATCTGCGCCTGGGTGAACGGCATCGGTTTGCCGTCGGCTTGCAGGAATAGCTTCTCGGTGGCGCCGGCAGGAGCGGTTTCGCGACCGTCATAAGTGCGTACCGCCTTGCCATCCCAGAGCACGATCAACGCACCACCGCCAATGCCCGAGGATTGCGGCTCGACCAGGGTCAGCACGGCCTGCATCGCAATCGCGGCATCGATTGCCGAACCACCCAGACGCAACATCTCCCGCCCGGCCTCGGCTGCCAGCGGATTGGCTGCGGCCGCCATGTGTTTTGAGGCGTATTGGGTCTGCAGATCGGTGCGATAACCTGACGCGACTTCCGGCGCAACAGGCAGCGTCGAAGAGGTCGGAGCACTACAGGCTGCGAGGGTTAAAGCAGCGGCGATCAGCGAAAGGGCTGACAGGCGATAGCGACTCAAGTGAAAGGCTGAGAACACGTGGGGGCACTCCATCCGTGGGAAAAGATCAGGGGACTTTATCGGCCGAAAGGAAGTGACGCAAACCAAGGCCTACAGCAAAGATGTTTTTGTCCTTCATGACTCCACGGATTTTCTGTAGGGTCAAGGCAACAGACTGGCCAGAAGGTCAACAAGAGGCAGACATGCAGACCGCGTTCCCCACCCAGCCAAGTTACCGCACCCTGCGTGATCAATTCCTGGCCGCCGCGACCGGGGCCGGTGCGACGCTGACCGAGTACCCGCATCCACTCAAAGGGCCGTTCGGTGAGCCGTTGAGCACCGATGTGGCCGTGCTGGGTGATCCGGGCGCGAAGCGGCTGCTGATTGCGCTCAGCGGTACCCATGGGGTCGAAGGCTTCTACGGTTCGGGATGTCAGATCAAGTGGTTGCAGGCGTTGGGCAAGCGTTCGCTGCCGGCCGATGTCGCGGTGGTGATGATCCATCTGATCAATCCGTGGGGCACTGCATGGTTGCGTCGGGTCAACGAAGACAACATCGATCTGAACCGCAATCACCTGAACTTCGACCACGTATTGCCAGCTAATCAGGCCTACGCAGCGCTGCATGAAATCTATGCCTGCACGCAGTTGCAGGGCCCGGAGCGTGATCGCGCCGATGCTATGCTCGAGGCGCAGATCAGCGAGTGCGGCTGGCCAGCGGTGATGTCGATTGTCGAGGGCGGCCAGCACCGTCATCCCGATGGTTTGTTCTACGGCGGACTGGCGCCGAGTTGGTCGAACCGCACGTTGCATCAGATCATTCAAAAGCATGTTTCCCATGCCGAAGTGGCCATGTGTTTCGACTTGCACACCGGCGCCGGGGAGTACGGGCATCCGATGTTGCTGACCATTACCGAGGCGGCGTATCCAGCGCTTGCAGATGCGCAGGGCCTCTATGGTCCCTGGCTCTATACCTTGCACACGGGCGCCGACACGTTGAGCGAAACCGGCGTTGCGGCCACCGCCACTGGTTACACCTCGCAGGCGCTGATCAATGCGTTGCCGAACGTGCGGTTGATGCCGTTTGTGATCGAGTGCGGGACGTATCCCGGTGCCGAGGTTCATCGTCATCTGCGCGATGATCACTGGCTGCACTTGCACGGCAATCCGAGTGATGACGTGGGGCGCGGGATCAAACTGAATCTGCTTGAGCAGTTCTATCCTGCGGACAGCGACTGGCAGGCGATGGTCTGGCTACGCACCTGCCAGATTTGGGAGCGGGCCTTGTCAGCATTGCCGGCAATTCGTTCCTGACGCGCCCGGCGGGGAAAATGGTTTTTTATTATCAAATCAATTAGGCGTACACACTGGCATACATGCTACTGGGATCTGAGTGAGCGTTCTCTTATAGCTGCGCTCGGGCATAGCTGCGCTCGGGGATGATGCCATCTGTCTGAAACAAGGCCTAGATGTCGGATTGACCATAGAAAGATGCCATCCAGTCTCTCTCAGCGGCATTACTCGCCAGAAAGGCTGGAGAATATGGTTTGCTGCGGGGCCGTTGCATTGCTGATTTATCGTTCATCGTGATTCGATTTGAGCCCCTGAACATAGGAATGTGTAACCTTCCTATGTTCAGGGGCTTGGTCTGAAAGGTCTGAGTAAGCTTTATGTGTATGACATACCTCACGAAACAGCGTTCCCTTCTGCTTGTATTTGGTCTGGCAACATTTCTTCGCATCCATGATAAGCGGTGACGTATTTACCGCTTTCGGGGCAGCGGGCAGAAACCGGACGATTCTGTTGAAAAATTCGGTCTGCCCAAACTGCCAAATCATTGACTGGTGAGAACGCCTTTTTTGCACGCTGCTACGTGAAATCAGAATCCGGAAGCCTCTGCCAAAAGTAAAGATTTCAATCTCGGATGAGCACTTTCCTGATGTGCAAACTATGGACGACTTTTTCAAAAAAATCGGACAATACCGGACAGTCGCGCCATTGCTGCACCCGACCCAAGCTGCGTAGAAACGCTGTAGAGCAAGTTCTAAAGTCAAAATCGGAACGAAAACCGCGTTCCTACGCAAATTTCAGGATCACTGATCTGCCAATCAATGACAGATTTTACATAGCGACGCAGACTTGAAAACTGGGCCTGAGTTTTTACACAGTCTGGACCAAAAGGAGCTGGTCAGGCCTGCCTAGAAAACCCAGTACAATTCATATCACGACAATTTTAGATGTTAGCCATCCTACCCGGCGCGCCGAAATACTTCCCCAGTCGACTCTGCCATGTTGAACAATTCATCCACTACCATCCGCACCTATGGCTGCACATAATGTGTTCGTGGCCAAATGACTTGGATGGGCATGGTCATCCAACACGGTCGCAAGTTTTCCACTTCGAAAATCTTCTGCGACCAACCAGGTAGGCAGTTGGCAAAGACCGCAGACGGCGAGGGTGGTGCGTAACATTAGCTTTCCGTCGGCAACTCCGTGGCGTACACGTACCTCCTGTTGCTCAAGGACTCCATTCTGCCCTTTGAGCAACTCGTTTTTATTAGTTATCGGTGGGCTTTACTTAGGTTGTCGGGAGCGGCGCATATAACCAAGTCCGAGCAACCGCAAAGTGCGGGAGACCAATTCGGATCAACCTTTAGATCACCAATACATACCGCCAGGTCTATACCCCCGGCGCTCATGTCGATTCTGCGTTCACCAACGGTCATGATGAGATCCAAGTTGGCGTAACGACGTGCGAGGGTAATGACCGCCCACACCAGCCGGGCGCGGCGCCCACTCACGTATTGGCTACCGTTGATTCTAAGTGGTGTTGCCATTTCGCCCGCAACGTCGCCGTTGCCTTCAGCCGGTTGCGCAGTTGCACAGATTGATTCCGTCCGCATAATGGGGGTCATGAATCCATTGCCCGACGAGTCACGAATGCGCCCGTTACCGCCGATTGGTGTTGGTCTGCGCGCTGCGCATTACCCCGACTTTCTGCAGACATTGCCGCCCGTCGACTGGCTTGAAGTGCATACCGAGAACTACTTCGGGCCCGGTGGCTGGGATCTGCATGTGTTGCGGCGCCTGGCCAATCATTATCCGATCAGTCTGCATGGGGTGGGATTGGGCATCGGCTCGGTACATGGGTTTTCCATGGAACATGTCGAGCGCATTCGCCAGTTGGCAGCCAGCGTCAGCCCCTTTCTGATTTCGGAACACCTGACCTGGGGCGCGGTGGAGGGGCGCTGCATTAACGATCTGTTACCGCTGCCGCTGACCGAAGCGTCTCTGAGTCTGGTCTGTGAGCGCGTCGATCAAGTGCAGAGCGTGCTCGGTCAACAACTGTTGCTGGAAAACGTGTCGACCAGTCTGCGCTACAAGGGTGACACCTTGGGGGAGACGCAGTTTCTTGCGGAAGTCGTGGCGCGCACCGGGAGTGCGGTGCTACTGGATCTGAATAATCTTTACGTCAATCAATGCAACCACGGCGAACCGGCGCTGGCCGCCATGCAAACGCTCGCTGTTGGCTGCATGGGTGAATTGCATCTTGCAGGCCATAGCCATGAGCAAGGCTTGCTGGTGGATGATCATGGCAGTGCGGTTGCCGAGCCGGTCTGGGCGCTGTATCGCAGCGCATTGCGCCAGTTTGGCAGCGTGCCGGTGCTGATCGAATGGGACACTCGTCTGCCGCCGTTTGCAGAGCTGTTGGGTCAGGTCGAGATTGCTCGGGCGATTGCTGCGGAGGTGCCGATTGACGCGTGAAGAGTTGGCGTCGCTGCAAGCCGATTTCGTTGCAAGCCTCGACGAATCGTCAGCACCTGCGATTCTGCCGCAGGGTTGGTTTGACGCTGCCAGTGCCAATGATCAACAGCGTTTTTCGCGTTACCGCAGTGCTCTCTGGCAGCACCAGGAGCGCTCGCTGGCGTTGACTTATCCGGTGATCAAGGCGTTGGTCGGCGATGAGTTTTTCCGCACGCTTGCGCATGCTTATGGCCAGCGATATCCATCGCGCCAGGCCGATCTGAAAACGTTCGGCGCGCAGTTTGCGGTGTTTCTCAATGATTACTTGGCCGTTCACGCCTACCCGTATTTCGCTGACGTGGCGGCGCTGGAGTGGTCGGTGCAGTGTGCGGCGTTCGCTGCTGACACTGTGGCATTGAGTGCTGGCGAACTAGCTGCGCTGAGCAGCAGTCAAATCGATGCCCAACGTTTGACCCTGCATTCAGGCTGTTCGCTGCTGCACAGTGACTGGCCATGCGCGGCGTTATGGACTGCTCATATGACGCCGGGCCAGGCATTTCCGGATCTGCAAGCGAAACACCGGACGACTCTGGTTTATCGACTCGGCTGGGTGGTGAAGGTGCGGGAGTTGAACCCCTGCGAAGCGGCGGGGTTGATCTGCCTGAGTGGCGGGGCCAGCCTGAGCGAGGCCTTGTTGGCCGCTCAGGCGCGATTCGCCGAGGCAAATCTCCCATCGCAGTTGGTCGATAGCGCAGCGCTGGTTACGCGCTGGCTGAACGATGCGCTGCTGGTTACCGTCAGCGTCTAGTGATCCTTACGGAGCGCCAACTGCCAGCGTCGCCTGAAGTTCGGCGAAGGTGGTGATGCTGCCGGCAATCGCGCTGGCGGCCACGGTGTATGGGCTGGCCAGCCAGACGCTGCCGGGCCCCGAACGGCCGGGAAAGTTACGGTTGATCGCGCTGATGGTGACCTGTTCCGCCGACACCGACTGCCCCGGTCCACAATTGGCGCAGGCGCCGCAACCCGGTTTGATCAGCACCACGCCGGCCTGCTCGAAGGTTTTCAGGTAACCGCGCTGCTGACAGTAATCATGAACGTCCATCGTGCCGAACTGCAAAAACAGCCGTGTGTCTGCGATCAGGGGATAGTCGTTGGCCAGCGCCCACGCCAGGACTTCGTGATAGCAGTCAAAATCACTGCGCTTGCCGGCGGTGCAGGACCCGCCATAGGCGATGTCCACGTTCACCGGCGCGGGCAGATCCGCCACTGCCACGCCGTTGCCGGGATCTCCCGGACGGGCCAGCATGGCTTGCAACTGGGAGCCGTCGATGTGGATCACTTCGCGATAGTGGGCATCCGCATCACTGCTCATCCAGTCTTCGAGCTGGAAGTCGATGCCGCGCCGCTCTTTGAGAAAACTCACGGTTTTGGCATCGGGCTCGACAATGCCGGTCATGCCGCCGAGCTCGGCGACCATGTTGGTCAACGTCGCGCGTTCATCAATGTTCATTCCTCGAATGGCTGGGCCGCCATATTCGAACACTGCGCCGATTGCACCACCGGCCTGGATCGACTCCATCTGCAGCAGATACAGCACCAGATCCTTGGCCATCACCCCAGGCGCTAACGTGCCGCTGACCTCGATCCGAATCGTGTCGGGGACTTTGCAGCGCACGTAACCGGTGGCCCAGCTATTGGCCATTTCAGTCGCGCCAACGCCGAACGCCAGACAGCCCAGCGCACCGGAATGCGGTGTGTGTGAATCGGTGCCGGCGACCACTTGTCCAGGCAGGGCGTAACGCTCGATCATCAAGGCATGGCAAATGCCCTCTGACCCGGATTTGTCTTGCAGCGCCCCGTGGGAGCGCACCGGATACTGCTCGGAAAAGTGCCTGTGACCACGGGCAAGATCCGCCACACCGTCGAGCAGTCCCTGCTGGATGTGCGGAATGCTTTGCGGCGCGAGGACCAGATGATCCTCAAACGCAATGATCCGGTCTGGATCGATCAGGCTGGCCGGCTGACCGAACGCCTGATGCATGAGGTGGGCGCTCATGCCGGTGAAGTAGTCGTGACTGAAGCGGTAATCTGCGGCGATGAACACGCCCTCGCCACGGGTGACGGTCTGCGCATCCGGATGCAGGTGACGAGTGATGATTTTCTCGACCAGAGTCAGGCCTGTCTTGCTCGGGGTAACCCGCTCGCGGTCCGGCAGCGGCCAGTGCGCAGCGCGGCTGTACTTGAGCAGTCCACCGCTGCGGATGATCTGCTGCGTCAGTTCGTCGCGACCTTCCAAGAAGGTCGAAAACTCGATGGCTTCGCCAGCGGCGATGCGCTCAAGCACAGAGAAATCGGTGGTGGTCAGAATGCCAATGTTGTCGCAGTTCTGTTGATAGATCCGCTCAAAGCTCTCGGCCACGATCAGGCGGATACCGGCCGACAGTTCAGCCACCGGCGAGGATTCGCGTGACGACCCTTTGCCGTAGCGCTTACCCGCGACGGTGATCTCGAAACCGCCTCGCTTGATCGCATGGCGAGCAATCGGCAATTGCTCGCCAGCCTTGAAGCCAACATAGGGGAATTCCCCCAGGCGCTCGTCGTAAACCATCATGACGGTGACGGGGGTGATTTCGTCGGTAGAGATGTTGTCACGCAGCGGCTCGGCGCTTGCCAAAGTCAGGTCTTCGCCGTCGAGCTGACGGTGAAGACACTCAGGGTTCTGCGACAAATACAGAGCGCGCCCGGAAAAGCGAATTGCATTGTTCATAGATGAGTTCTCCTGATTGCACTCTATCAGCGGGGAAAACGCCCCGCGCTGATGGTTGGAGAACACAGAGATGCTGGTTGGAGACGAATCGCCAAGCGCTGTGGGCAAGGCTCAGACATCGACCGGGAGCTTGTCACAAAGTGCTTTTCGCCGTTGCTGCACGCTCAATTGGCTGATCCACAGCGCACAGCCGAGCAGCAGCACGCAGGTGGCGATGAAGACCGAACGAATCCCGATGTGTCCGGCAAAAAACCCACCGGCGACCGGCCCCAGCACTTGTCCGGCGTATTGCGCGGAGGTCGAATAACCGAGCATGCGGCCGACCGAGCGATCATCGACATTGTGCCGGATCAATGCAGTTACGCAGGGCAGCAAGCCGCCGAGCGCCAGGCCCATGCAGAAACGCAGGGCAATCAATTGCCAGATATCGCTGACAAAGGCTTGTGGAATCAGCAGCAGCCCGGCCAGTGCGAGGCTCGCGGCGACCACTTTAAGGCCACCGACCCGGTCAGCGATCTTGCCCAGCCGCGGCGCTGAAATGATGCTGCCCAGCGCGGCGGCGGACATGGTCAAACCGGCGTAGAACGTCACGTTGCCGGCGGCCTCGACCAGTTGTTGCACGTACACGGTGATGATCGGCTCGATGGACATGTTGGCGACCATCAGCAATGACGCCGTGGCGAGCATCGAGAAGACCACGGTGCGCTGATTATTCGATAAACCGGCGTCGGTCGCGGGGGGGGGCGCCGCGTTCGTCCTGGCTGGGGCGACACGCTTTTCTTCGCGGACGAACAGGCACGTGGCCAGGAAGTTCAGAAAAATACAGGCGCTAGCGAGGAAGAAGATGCTGCGAATATCCAGCACCGCCGGCAACACACCGCCAATCAACGGGCCGACTAGGCTCCCGGCCATGATGCCCGACGCCAGGGTGCCCAGCGCCCAGGCCGAGCGATCCTTGGGCGTTTGTGCCGCCACGATCACATATGACCCAGACGTGTAGCCGCCCGCCAGTCCCACCAGAAACCGCAACAGAACCAGCTGCCAGACATTCTGCGCCAGGCCGATCAGCGCCATGCTCACAACCATGCCCAGGCTCGCGCGGATGAGGTTTTGTTTGCTGCCATAGCGATCAGCCAGACGCCCCCACAGCGGCGCGACGAGAGCAGCGGAAAGGAACGTGGCGCCATAGGCGATGCCCGACCACTGGACGATTTGCGCATGGCCCTCAACGCCCAGTTGCTCGATGTAGATCGGCAGAAAAGGCAACAGCAACGTCATGGCGACGATATTGATGAATGAGCCGAAGAAACAGATGGCCAGGTTACGTTGCCAGTACACGCTACTCATGTGATGAATCCCTGTAAAAATGATCGAGCGCATGGGCGTTGCCTGCGCCATGCCGATGCGCTCGCCGGCGCCGGGTTCAGACCGTGGCCACCGGCGTCACCGGCGAGGCCACGGCGCCAGTCAGACGCAGGGGCGGCGCGGTCAACAAAAAACGGCTGCGACCGTTTTCCCGCAGCCATTGGGCGAGTGGCGTCAGATACCAGAGTTCGCCCAAATGGATGCCCAGTTTGAACAGACACAACTCGTGCAGCGGCAGAATCGGGTAGTGCGGCAGATCGAGTTTTTCCGACGGAAAGGCTTCCACCGCATGATTATCCGCTGCAATCGCGCTGATCTGCGCTTCGTCGATCCAGCGTAGCAACTCTTCGTCACGACCGTTGAGGTCGACGCCCGAGTGCTCAAGCAAATGAACGTCCGGATCGCCTTGCATATCCACCAGCATCTGCGCGAAACCAGTGTGGAACAGTACGATGTCGCCAGGCTCGACCACAATATTGTCGGCCTCCATGATCTGACGTATCTCGGCATAACCGACGCGCCGCTTGGCATTGCCAAAATGTTTGTGCAGGTCGATCAGTACCGCCCGGCCTTGCAGTCCGGTGGCTGCCATGTGCTCGACCCCCAGGAACCTGGCTGGCGCCGGTGGGAAATCGCCGTGGGCATCAGGCTCACGTACGATCTCGCCAAAAATGTCCTGCTCGGCGCGGAAACCATTGTAGAAGCAGCTTTGTAAGCGCCCGTCACCGTCGATATCGAACAGGCTGCCGACTTGCGCAAGGCTGTCCCACTGGGTCGAATACTGTGTGCAAAGGGTCACGGTGTGGTCGCACAGCACATCGGTCAGATGCGGATCATCCTGGCTCAGTTGGTAGTCGATGTTCGAACGATTGTTGCGCAGTACCGGTTTCAGCACGGGTGGCTGGCGGCGCGCGTTCCACTTCGACCCGCCCGGAAGGTCAAGCGGCAGACTCAGGCAGAACGATTTGCCGGCACGAACCTCGGCGGCACCTTGACGGATCTTTTCAGCCGTCAGCAGATTCAGCCGTCCGAGTTGATCATCAGGACCGAAATCCCCCCAGTTCGACCCCGCCGGACGTTGCTTGTAGCGCATGTTGATACTCCACTCAGACCAGTGGGCAGCCCGCAGGCTGCCCGTTTCAACTCAGATGCTCGGCTTGAGCAAGATCGATTCAGTTGTGTTCGGTCGGGTCTGGCTCAGGTGGTAACACGGCAAAGCGCTTGAAGCCCGGGCGCTGGCTGATGCGCTGGTACCAGGCGTCCAGATGCGGGGTGTCGGGTTTGTTGTCGAGCTCGAAGGTTTCATAGGTTTGCGCCAGCACACCGAGCGCAATATCGGCGATGGTGAAGTACTCGCCGGTGATGAATTGCTTGCCGGCCAGGTACTCGTCGGCAATCGACCAGTTCTTCGCCAGGCGCGTCGATTGAATGCGCACGGCATTCATGTCGCGCCGCTCGGGAGCGGTGCGGATGAGTGAAGTGAACAGCGGCACGATATCCGGCCACAGCGCACCGACAGACCAGTCCAGCCAGCGGTTGCAGTCCGCATGCAACTTCGGTTCGGACGGGTAAAGGCTTGGCGGGCCGTAGCGCAGCGCCAGGTAGCGCATGATCGCGTTGGACTCCCACAGCACGAATTCCTCATCGATCAGCGTCGGCACCAGACCATTGCGATTGAGCCGCAAGTATTCCTCATCATTGGTCCGGCCATACTGGCGGCCGGCATCGATTCGTTCAAAATCCAGCTTCAGGTCTTCAAGGCACCACAACACCTTCTTGACGCACAAACCACGTTCTCTGCCCCAAACTGTCAACATGACTATCCCTCGCACGATTTAATCAGATGGCTACTGCTTGCGTTGACCGACCTTAATCGGACGGTTTTTTCATGAATGTTTCGCGATACTCCGGCACTTGCAGACCAGCCATGCCCCAGTTATCGACATGGATTTCATCAATGACCACCGTGGTACTTCGCGGGTTTTTCTGCAGCACGCGTTCCAGCACCGCGGTGACTTCGGCGATCAGCTCGCGTTTCTGCTCGCGGGTGACGCCTTCATCGGTAATCTTGATATTTACGTAAGGCATGCAACGCTCCTTGGATTGGCAGCGACGAGGCTCGGCACCGGGCCTTGCTTCGCCAACTCTGTTTGTAAACCGCGCGCCAGACGCTCCATGGCACGGCGCAGCAGTTCGGGTTTCTGGGCAAAACACACGCGAATGAAGCCTTCTCCCGCGGGGCCGAACGCGCTGCCCGGTGCGATGGCGACGCCATGTTGTTGCACCAGCGCCATGGCCAGACTTAGGCTGTCGCTGACACCCTCCAGCTGGATGAACGCATACAGGGCGGCGTCTGGCTGGTGGTAGCGGATGCCTACAACGCCGGCCAGCGCGGCGGACACGATCGCCCGCCCGGTCAGGCAGTAATCGCGGAACCCGTCCACGAATGGCCGATCCTGCAACGCCGCCAGCGCCGCCATTTGCACGAAGGGCGCGACCCCGGAATGAGTCAGTTCGATCAGCTCACCAAGCTTTTCCCGCTGGCCCTGCGGAACCACCAGCCAGCCCACCCGATACCCTGTCATGGCCCAGGTTTTGCTGAAGCTGTTGCACACCACCAGACGATCCTGGGCCGTGGCGATGTCGAGCATGGAAGGGGCGGCTCGCCGGCCGTCATAGATCAGGCGTGAATAGACTTCATCGCTGACGACCCACACCCCGTAGCGGCGACACAGGTCCAGAATTGCCTGCATCTGTTGCGCACTGGCGGTCCAGCCGGTGGGATTGTTGGGCGAATTGAGAAACAGCACCCGGCTGCCCGGCAACGCCGCTTCCAACGCTTCCAGGTTCAGCGTGAACCCCTGTTGGTCGAGCAACAGCGGCACGTCTCGCACATTCACGCCTTTGAGCGCCGCGAGATTTCCCGGGTTGGGCCACGCGGGCGAAATCAGTACCGCCGTGTCGCCTTCGCGCAGCAGCGCAGCGAAGGCGACGTTGATTGCGGCCATGCCCGAGGCGGTCACGGCGATCCGATCCTCACTGACTGGCATTTGATGCAACTCGCTTAGGTAGTCGGCCAGCCCTTGGCGCAGGGCCGGTACACCGCGAATATCCGGGTAGCGGGTGTGCCCGGCATCGAGCGCTTGCTTGAGCGCGGTTTGTGCGCAGACGGGGCTCGGATGATCGCTTTCGCCGAAGCACAGAAAGTCCACATCCCCGAGCCGAAACGCTTCCCGGGCCACCCCGACCAACTGCGAGCCTGCGATGTGATCGAGATCGAACGTTGCCAGGTGTTCGAATGCATCGGACACCGAGTCGGGCGGCGTTCTGTCATGATTGTTCAAAGAAACCACGGATGCACCCCTCAGCCGGTTCAGGCAATCGAAAGAACGTTCTGCGGCTGCGTAATTCGGTCCTGACGCTGCACGTGGGTAAGCAAGGCGTCGAGGAAAGTGTTCGACGAATTGAGGCGGATCAGTGCGCCGTAGAGAATTTCCCGGATGACACGCGGATCCTGTTCGACCGCCGGTTCTATGACGTTGTCGAACCAGCCTTTGCCATGAATTGCATCGATACGGATATGCAGGTCGTGGTAAGCCAGACCAAACTCCGGCAACCCCAGGCGCCGCCAGCCGGCAACCAGTTTCTTGAAGCGCCGAGGGGCGAGGTATTCGGTAACCCCGAAGTAACCGATGGCTTTGTAATGATGCCGCGGGCTCAGGGCCAGGCAGGCAGAAAGGTTGCCGCACACCCGTGCTTCAGGGAGCAACGCCTTGTCGATGTAAGCGGAGTCGACATTCAGCGCCTTCAAGGCTTTGCTGAACAGCAGGGTATGCACCTCTCGTTCATCACCATTGCCCATCTCGTCGAAATAGTTTTTGGCGATTTCCATTTTTTCTGCGCCGACTGTGCCCACTTGCATCAGCGCCAGAATATCGTCGAAGCGCGGATCGAGAGTGGTTTCCTGCGCCAGGAAAGTTCTGAAAGCTTCAACGCTTGCCGAGTCGCGAAGATAGTTCTGAAAGAATGGGTGCGCGCCCGCAGGATGTTGGGAAATCAGCTGTTTGAACCAACTTACAAAAGCCCCGCCGTTAGTCGGCATCTGATCGAATATGTCCGCCGGGATAATATCGATTTCATTCTGCAGGATGATCGGTTCAAGTAAGGTAGTGATGTCGGCGAATACAGAAGAGACATCAACATCGACTGTTTCCATTGACGGCACCGAAAAGCGGTAGTCATAGATGACCGCCAGTACCCGATGCAGCTCTTCACGCGACTCCTGTTGGCCGCAAACGAAAAGACGTTTCAGGCGGAGGCACTCATCGAGGACTTTTTGGCGCATGTCATTGTTGAGCACATACGGCTGCGGCCCACTGAATCCTTGCTTACAATAGTCAGTAATGAATGAAAGCAAATTGAAGTTTTGCGTTTGCATCGTGCACTCCTTCGAACGAGTAAAACAACTTTAACGGACAAATAATGGCTCGCAAAAAATTGCCCTAATAGAGTCGATTGCGTTTCTCTTAATGCAAGTATGTAGGGCGCTATTCAGTTGCGTTCTATGGTCTATGGCGGTGCTGTGAAAATCAATTCTCGAATTTTCTACGGTGTTCAACTTAATGAGAACGATCGCTTCGATTTGGCGTGCTTCAGTGCTGTGAGCGAGCGGCGGAGTTTCAGTTGATCCACCTTGTGCAGGGTTGGTTGATACTTCCAATGGCGTTGAAAAGCGTGTATGCCATGACGGTAAGTCGCACTTCGTGCTCAGTTTAAGTAGCGGTTTAATAGCATCAAACAAGAACTATTCGTGTTGGCGTGTCTGGAGTTAGTCGACAGTCTGTCGCGCCCAAGGGAGGGCCATGAATCACTTAATCAGAAAACTGGACTTCACTTCGTTGCGCTTGTTCGTGACGGTTTGTCAGGAAAAAAACATCGCCCGCGCCGCCGAACGCGAGTGCATCACGCCCTCGGCCGTCAGCCGGCGTATCGCCGAGATCGAAGCGATTGTCGGGCTGCCGATCATTCATCGCGAATCGCGCGGCATTTCCGTAACGCCGGTCGGTGAAATGATCATTCGTCACGCCAAAGCGATGATTGCCAGCCTGGAAAGCCTAAACGCCGAACTCTCACAGTTCACCTCGGGTGCCAAGGGCAGTGTGCAGATCGCAGCCAACCTGTCGGCCATCGTTCAGTTTCTTCCGGAAGATCTGGCGGCGTTCAAACGCTTGTTTCCGGAAGTGGAAATTCTCGTCGATGAGCACAGCAGCGCCCACGTGATGCGCAGCGTCACCGAGGGCAGCGCTGAAATCGGTATCTGCAATGCCAATTACGGCACCGCAGAGTTGGAGTTCTTGCCGTATCGCACGGACAGGCTGGTGCTGGTGGTACCGCGCGGCCACCACCTGGCCGAAGCCAGTTCTGTAACGTTCAATGATATCGCCCGCGAAAGCTTCGTCGGTTTGTCTGAGGAAACCTCGCTGATGACTTTGCTGGCGCAGCGCGCCCGGGACATTGGCGAGGAGCTGGACGTGAAGATTCGCGTGCGCAGCCTCGACGTGTTGTGCCGGATGGTGCACGTCAAACTCGGGGTGGCGGTGGTTCCGCAACTGGTGGCCGAGTTGAATATGAACGCGCTGGACCTGCGCGTGGTGCCGATTGTCGAGCCGTGGTCGATCCGCAAACTGGTGGTGGTGTTTCGCCATCGTGATCGCCTGACTGCCACCGCAGCAGCGCTTGTCAACTATCTGACCAACAAGCACTGAGGATTTGGCAGAAAGCCTTGAGCAAAAAGCACGTGCCACTCGCCAATCGGCATGTTAGCCATCTCGACATGTCACGTCTGGGATTGGATCCGGGTAGTAATATTTGGATACATCTCCGACGGGACTTGCCCCATGACCATCGCCACGCCAGCCAAAACCCTCTACGAAAAGCTCTGGGATGCGCATGCCGTTACCACCGATGAGGACGGCACGGCGCTGCTCTACATCGATCGTCATCTGATCAACGAAGTCTCCAGCCCGCAGGCTTTCGAAGGGCTGAAGCTGAGCGAGCGCACGCCGTGGCGGGTTGCCTCCAACCTCGCCGTCGCCGATCACAACGTGCCGACCAGTGATCGCGCCGGTGGCAAGATCCGTGATCCGTTTTCGCGGATGCAGGTTCAGACGCTGGACGCCAATGCGCAGACTTATGGCTTCACCTACTTCGGGATGAACGATCCCCGCCAAGGCATCGAGCATGTGATCGGCCCGGAACAAGGCGCGACGCTGCCCGGCATGACGGTGGTCTGTGGCGACTCGCACACCTCGACCCACGGCGCTTTCGCTTGTCTGGCACATGGCATCGGCACCTCGGAAGTCGAGCATGTGCTTGTCACCCAGACCCTGCTGACGAAGAAAATGAAGTCGATGAAAGTCCAGGTCGACGGCCAGTTGCCGCCCGGCGTGACGGCCAAGGACATTGTCCTGGCAATCATTGGCAAGATCGGCACCGCCGGTGGCACGGGTTGCGCGATCGAGTACGCCGGTTCGACCATAGAAGCGCTGTCGATGGAAGGGCGCATGACGATCTGCAACATGTCGATTGAGGCCGGTGCGCGGGCCGGGCTGATTGCTTTCGACGACACAACCCTGGCCTATGTCAAAGGCCGGCCGCTGGCACCCACCGGCGAGCAATGGGAGCCGGCAGTCGAATACTGGCGAACCTTGCACTCGGATGCGAATGCGCAGTTCCACGCGGTGGTGACGCTGGACGCCACAACCATTCAACCGCAGGTGACATGGGGCACTTCGCCGGAAATGGTCGCGCCGGTCGGTGGCCGGGTGCCAGACCCGAGTCAGGAAGTAGATCCGGTCAAGCGTGACGGCATGCTCAAGGCGCTGGCGTACATGGGGCTGCAAGCGGGGACTTCGATCAAAGATATCGTCCTCGACAAAGTGTTCATCGGCTCCTGCACCAACTCGCGAATCGAAGACTTGCGCGCCGCTGCCGAGGTCGTGCGCGGGCATTCGCTGGCGGCCAACATCAAGCTGGCGATGGTGGTTCCGGGCTCCGGGCTGGTCAAGAGTCAGGCGGAACTTGAAGGTCTGGACCAAGTGTTCATTCGCGCCGGATTCCAATGGCGCGAACCCGGCTGCTCGATGTGCATGGCAATGAACGACGATCGCCTGAGCAGCGGCGAACGCTGCGCTTCAACCTCCAATCGCAATTTCGAAGGGCGCCAGGGGCCCGGTGGGCGAACGCATCTGGTCAGCCCCGCGATGGCTGCGGCGGCAGCTATTGCCGGGCGCTTCGTCGATGTCCGCACGCTGAAACACCCATAAACATAAAAGGAAGTGACTGTGACGCCATTGATCCAACATCGCGGTCTGGTTGTGCCTTTTGATCGAGTCAACGTCGATACCGATGCGATCATTCCCAAGCAGTTCCTCAAATCGATCCGCCGCACAGGCTTTGGTCAGAATCTGTTTGACGAGTGGCGCTACCTCGATCATGGAGAGCCAGGGCAGGCCTGTGAGCAACGACCATTGAACCGGGACTTCATCCTCAATCAACCGCGTTACCACGGTGCGTCGATCCTGTTGACGCGCGCCAATTTCGGCTGCGGATCGTCGCGCGAACATGCGCCGTGGGCGCTCGAGCAGTACGGATTTAGGGTGATGATCGCGCCAAGCTTTGCCGACATCTTCTTCCACAACAGCTTCAAGAACGGCCTGTTGCCGATTGTGCTGGAGGATGCGCAGATCGATCGGCTGTTCGAGGCGGCCACTCAGATCGAACCTTTACATTTGACCATCGACCTCGAACAGCAGCGCATCACATCTGATGCGCACGCCGTTTCCATCGCGTTCGAGATTGATCCGTTCCGCAAATTCTGCCTGCTCAACGGGCTGGACGATATCGCTCTGACATTGCAACGCCAGGCGCTGATTCAAGCCTTCGAACACAACCATCTCAAACGCTTTCCATGGCTACTGAATACTCTATAAGCGACAGCAACTGACCGCGTTAACGGTGGGGATTGCTACCGAGTATTCGGTTCGATCCCCGGGGCATCGAAATGACCTGCACGGCGCCGCGCTGCAAGCGGCTACCGGGGGGAAAGGAATGGATACCCGCTGCGTGCTTTGGCGCGCACAGGTTTAACGGAGTGAGTACATGTATCCGATCAGTTTGTTACACCATCTGGATCTGACCACGCTGAAGCTGCTGCTTTCGATCAGTGAGGAAGGCAACCTGACCCGCGGTGCCCGACGAGAATCCATCGCTATTTCGGCCGCGAGCAAAAGACTGCTTGGTCTGGAACAAGCCATTGGCCTGCCGCTGTTCATTAGGAAATCCAAGGGCATGACGCTCACCGCAGCCGGTGAAACCTTGCTCGACCATGCGCGGCAAATGTTGCAAGGTGCGCAACGGATTCATGCCGCTCTGATGGAGCATGCGCGCCAGGCGCAGGATTGTGTCAGGGTCGCTGCCAACCCATCCTCCATCGCCCAGTTTGTGCCCGACGATGTCAGTCATTTCCTCAACGCCCACAAGCGGATCTGCGTCGACCTTCAGGAAGATTCCAGCCTTAATGTGTTGCAGGCCATAGAGGCGGGCAGGGCCGATATCGGGGTGTACGCGGAGAATGGCGTGGCACACGACTTGTACTGCGAACCGTACCGCCAGGATCGCCTGATCATGGTTGTCCATCACAAGCATCCGCTGGCACCGCGCGGTCAGATCAGTTTCGAAGAATCGCTGGACAATCATCACATCGGTCTGCACGGCAACGACTGGATTCTCAACCACGCGATGAAAAGCTCGCTGGAAGCCGGCAAACCGTTGGACATTCAAACGCAGGTGCCGAGTTTCGAAGTGTTATGCCGCATGGTCCAGGCCGGGGTCGGCGTAGGGCTGATTCCTTACCAGGTGTTCAAAAGCCTCGGGCCACCGAAGAATCTGGTTTCGCTCGACCTGCGCGACGAGTGGGCCACGCGTCACTTGAAAGTGGTCGTGCGCGATCCTCGGCATTTGTCGCCTGCAGCCGGAAAACTGTTCACACACCTGACCCAGGCTAACAACGAACAGCGCGCTGGCGTGTGGCTCGCACGTCCAGGCGAGCGAGTTGCGGGCGGCAATCCACATCAGTTGTTCATGTCCTGAATTCGGGCCCTGATGATGAATCTCAAAGATCTTCTGTTAGCTTCGGCACTGGCCTCAATCGGTGCAACGGCCGCGAGCGAAGCCGATGCTGCCGCACAAAAAGCCGCCGAAAACGAGGTGTGTTATGGCGTGGCCAAGGCTGGCCATAACGACTGTGCCGACACCCGTTGTTTTCACTCCTGCTCCGGCATGAGCAGTGTCGACAACGACCCGGGCGAGTGGACCATGGTGCCCAAAGGCACTTGCGTACAGTCAGGTGGAACGGTTGTCGCCCAGCCGCAGGCTTGCTCGGCGCATGTAGCTCCGCTGTCCGCCACGGCCGACCTGCAAGCCGGCGCCAAACTCTACGCCGAGGGTGATCACGCGCGCGCGATTCCGGCCTGTACGGCGTGCCATGGCGTGGCCGGTGATTCGCAAAACAGCGCATTTCCAAAACTGGCAGGCCAATTCGCCAGCTATCTCGACGCTCAGTTACGCGCTTTTCGCGACGGCACGCGGGCTTCGCCGATCATGGACGTCGCGGCCAAATCCTTGACCGACGAGGAGGTCGCGAACATCGCCCAATTTCTTGCCGCACGCCAACCGGTTAGCGTGGCGAACCGCCTCAGAGCGCAAAGCCTGCAGGCCATGCTCAGCCAAGCGAAGCCCCAGTCCGGCGAGCCGTTCAGTGATTGCGAGGATGCTTGTCCACCCTTGATGCCGATCCCTGCAGGTGATTTCGCGATGGGTTCACCGCCGAGCGAGGCACAGCGCTTCGGCAATGAGCAACAGCATCCAGTGAACATTGCCAGGCCCTTCGCCATGGCGGTTACCAGTGTCACGTTCCAGCAATGGGATGCCTGCCTGGAAGATGGCGGTTGCAATGCTTACAAGCCCAGTGACGAAGGATGGGGGCGTGGCAAACGTCCGGTGATTAACGTCAGTCTCAGCGATGCGCGTGCCTATATCCAATGGCTCTCGAACAAGACCGGTCATCTGTACGCACTGCCCAGCGAGGCGCAGTGGGAATACGCCGCCCGTGCTGGCACGTCTACCGCGCGCTGGTGGGGTGAGGCCGCCAGTCGCAGTCAGGCCAACTACGGCCCGGACGATTGCCCTGCGCAAATTCGCTGTGGCGGCTTTATTGCGGGACCGGATCAATGGTTGAACACCGCTCCTGTCGGCAGTTTTGCGGCGAACGATTTCGGGTTGTTCGACATGCTCGGCAACGTCTGGCAGTGGACCGACGATTGCTGGCACAGCGATTACCGGAATGCACCGCAGGACGGCAGCGTCTGGCAAGAGCGGCAATGCACGCAAGGGGTCATCCGGGGTGGTGCCTGGGGCAATATCCCGGCGTTCATCCGCGCGGCGAGCCGCGCCGGCTACAAGGTCGAGGGGCGGACAAGCAATATCGGTTTCAGGGTGGTGCGTGAACTGTAGAACCTTTTAATGCAGCAACCGGCTGCCATGCGTAGCCGGAACAAATGATCTCCAACAACTACAATTAAGGAGAAATATCATGACAACTGCCATTCAAGGCGCTGTGGTCGATACGGCCAGCGTTGATGAACTCATGCTATACCGGCGCATTGCCTGGCGTATTCTTCCGCTCACCATGGTGTGCTTCCTCTTCTCGTATTTCGACCGGATTAATATCAGTTTTGCCAAGACCCAGATGCAGGCCGAGCTCGGCCTGTCGGATTCGGCGTACGGGTTCGCCGCCAGCATTTTCTTTTTTGGTTACGTGCTTTTTGAAGTGCCCAGCAGCTATGGACTCAAACGCTACGGCGCACCTAGCTGGATCTGCCGCATCATGATTTCCTGGGGGCTGGCGACCGCCGCACTGGTGTTTGCCTACAATGAATATTCGTTGTATTTCCTGCGCTTTCTGATCGGGGTGATGGAAGCCGGTTTTGGCCCGGCGCTGTTGTTCTATCTGGCGTGCTGGTTTCCGAAAAAGAATCTGGCGAGCATGAACGGCATCTGGTTCCTCTCGATCCCGCTAGCCGGCGTGCTCGGTGCGCCGGTGTCGGGCCTGATCCTCGAATACATGAATGGCTTTCTCGGACTCGCCGGATGGCACTGGCTGTTTGTCTTGTCCGGGTTACCCTGCGCTCTGCTGGGGATTGTCGTGCTGTACAAACTTGATCGCGACATTCAGTCCGCCAAGTGGCTCACCCAGGACGAAAAGGATGTGCTGCAGTGCAACCTGGACAACGACAAGAAGCAGTCGCAGCCGATCCATGCCTCGCTGTTCAAGGTGGTTTTTACCCGCCAGGTCGCGGTGCTGTCGGTGATCTATTTCATGATCAAACTGACCGGCTATGGGCTGAACTTCTGGATGCCGCACCTGATCGGCGCATCGGGGATAAAGAGCGAACTGACGGTCGGGCTCCTGACGGCACTGCCGTATCTGGTGGCCGCCATCGGCATGATCATCGTCACCCGGCGCTCGGATGCCTCCGGAGAGCGGCGCAAGTACTTGTGGATGTCGATGATGGTCGGCGCCGTCGGCTATTTCGCCGCGTGCTATTTCAATGAACACTACATCCTGCTGACGGCATTTCTGGTGCTGGCCACGGCGGGTATTTTTATTGCCATTCCGATATTCTGGACGATTCCGCAACAGGCGTTTACCGGCCTGGCAATTGCCGGCGGGATTGCTGCGGTCAATACCGTCGGGCAGTTAAGCGGCATGGTGGCGCCGTTGTTGGTGGGCTACATAAACGACGTGAGCGGTAACACCTACATGGGCATGTTGGCGCTGGCTCCGTTCTGCGTCCTGTGCGCGGCCCTGATCTATTGGGGCCTGCCGGATGATTCAAAAAACGCGAGGCGGGTTATGGTTTGACGCGATGCCGGGCCGACAGTCCGCTCTGCGTTGATCGAAGTCCCTGGTCGAAAGCTCACTCGGTTTCAGCCACTTGACCAGGGGCGGCGAAGCGCACGGGTTCGTTGAGGTTGTGCCGCGAGCGATGGATCAAGCCGATATCGCGTTGAAACGTGTGCTGACCGAGGTCGAGTGCCCGCACACCCGCAGGCAATTGTTGATGGGTTGCGGTTTGCCGCATCAACGCTGTCCGGTTGCTGCAGGCGCTGATCATGCGGCGTGAGGCAGTGACTTCCCAATCAACCAGCTTTGATGCCTGAGTCTGTAATTGAGGCATAAGGACGTTTTCCGACAAGGGGGAACACGTGGCGTTCCAAGGCTCCAAGTACTCTCTTCGCGGTGCCGACATCCCAACCTTCCAAGCGAGATGTATGCCATTCACGAGCCAAGGCTTCAAAGGTTTGGTTTGCTGCTGCTACCTCCGCAGTTTTTCTAGCTTTCTTGGCGGCTATTGGATTTTTGCCTTCTGCTGTATCTGATCTCAATTCGGCAGCCTTTTGCCGGGCAAGGGCGCCGCTGACTTCTGGGCAACCGCCAAGCCCGAGCCACGACCATTTGCCGTCGGGCTTCTTATCGCGCAACTCCCACGATTTCTGCCCGTTAGGCTTTACTCTGAAATACAGCCCCGAGCTGCCTAGCTCACGGTAGGCCCCCGGTTCAGGAGCCAGATTGACTAGTGCGGTATCGGAGAGAGGACGGCGTTTAATATCGCTGCGTTTCATCCGTGTATGCCTCCAGTTCAATTTTTATTGAGGCATATATTGGGGCATACAGGATGTGAAGGATGCGGGTAGATCAGGATGGACTTCCAGATACAAGAAAGCCCGCACTAGGCGGGCTTCTTGAGGTGATTTATAGATATCCTTGGATCTCTATAAATCGGTACTTGGTGGCTACACAGGGACTTGAACCCCGGACCCCAGCATTATGAATGCTATGCTCTAACCAACTGAGCTATGTAGCCAAGTGGCGCGCATTATTGGCTCGTAACAGAGATGTGTCAAGCGTAAATCTAAAATATTTCTCTACGCTTTCAACCGCTTATCCGCCTGGTCCGAAAGAACGGGCCAGGGGAGGGCGTCAACTGAGCTGAAATCTCCCGGTATTGGCACTCAAGGCCTTGCTGCCCTGGCTCAAGGTGTCCGCCGCCAGGTTCACCGCCCGCGCACCTTCGAGCAAGCGTACCGCCGCCTGATCAACGTGCTGGATGTTGCCGCTGACCTCGTCGGCGGTGGTCGCTTGCTCGTCGACCGCTGTGGCGATCTGCGCCAGGGTATCGGTGACGCTCTGCACCGCACTGGCAATTTCCCCCAGGCGTTCGCCGAGGCCAGTGACGGCCTGGGCGTCGGACTGCGCCTGGCCGCAAGCGGCTTCCATCAGGCTCACCGCTTCGTTTACGGTGCTGCGCAGGCTGTCGACAGTGCCGGCAATCTGCGCGGTGGAGGACTGGGTGCGTTGCGACAGGCTGCGCACTTCATCGGCCACCACCGCAAAGCCACGACCTTGCTCACCCGCGCGAGCGGCCTCGATGGCGGCATTAAGTGCCAACAGATTCGTCTGCTCGGCAACCCCGCGGATGGTATCCACCACCAACTGAATTTGCTGACCTTGCTCGCTGACCCGACCCAGTGCCGCTGCGGTGTCGCTCAAACGCTGATTGAGTTGCTGAATGCTTGCCGTCGTGCGCTGGCTGTCACGGCTGCTGTCGGCGGCGATGCGCTGGGTGTGCTGAGCGCTGCCGGAGGCCTGCTCGCAACTCTGGGCGACCCCTTGAGAGGTCGCCGCCAATTGCGTGGCCGCTGCGGCGATCTGGCTGATCTGCAGCTGCTGAGCTTCGACTTCTCCAAGGGCACCGCTGGAGTGATGGTTGAGGGTGCGTACCGCGTTGCTCAGTTGCAAGGTTTCATGATCGACCCCCAGCAGGCTGTTGCGCAGTTGCACCACCGCGACGTTGAGGGCGGTGCTGATGGCAGCCAGTTCGTCGCGGCCTTGCACCGGTACTTGCAGGCTCAGATTGCCGTCACGCAAGGCTTCGGCCAGCAGGGTAATGCCGTTGGCACTACGACGGATCGAGGCCTGCAAGCAGATGAACAGGTACAGCGCGGCCAGCAGCAGACAGCCAAAAATGGTCGCTACCAGGATGAACTGGCGGATGGCGGAGCCGTGGTAATAGTCCAGACGCTGATCCAGTGACACCAACGACTGCTGACGCAGTGAAGCGAGGTCGGAGAGCAGGGCGTCGAGGTTGCGTTCGAATTCTTCCTGCTTGAGCGTGATGCTGCCGCCGAACACGCCGTCATCGAGGACTTTCAACTCGGCGTCCAGGTGCTTGAGGCTGTCATGGTATTGCCCGGCCCAGGCTTGCAACGCGCTGGGCAGTCGCGCTTCCAGCAAGCTTGCGGTTTTGACCAACTGCTCCCGGGCATCGCCGATGCGGCTGCGCAAGTCCCGCAGTTGCAGACGGCTTTGCAGGGTGAACTGTCCGGATACTACTGAGGCCTGGCCGACGCTGGCGAGACGGCCGACTCGTTCAATCAGGTCTGGTGCGTGCTGCGTGGAGATCTGCGTCAGCAAATAGGTCTCCAGCCACGGCGCCAGCGTCAGGCGATTGTCCATGGCAATCTGCTCGCGCAAGGCTTGCAGGGCACTCAAGGCATTGGTGAAACGATCATAACCGTCGGGCCACCAACCGACGCTGCTCAGGCTTTTCGAGTCCAGGCCGTTGAGGGCGGTTTGCAGGGCTTGATAACGGGCCAGGGTTTCGCCCTCGGCGCCTTCGGTTTGCAGTGCGTTGCCGAGGTCCGAGGTGGCTTGGGCGACGGCTGGCTGAACCGTATCGAAAGCAGCCATCGCCGCGATCGTCGCTGGAGTCGGCTGGCGATTGGTTTCCGTGGCGCGCCAGCGAGCCGCGCGGTCACGCTGAGCGGCTAGCAGATTATCCAGAGCATCCAGGGCGAGCAGTTGTCGAACCCCTGCACGTTCGCCGGAGATCAGGTTCAGTTTGTCGCGATAGTCCTGACCGATCATCCACAGACTGCCCGTCAGCGGCAGGATAAACAGCAGAAACAACAGCTGAAATTTGCGTGCGAAGCCAAAACGCCCCAGCAGCCCGATCCCCGGTGATAAAAAAGCTTGCATGCCCCAAAACTCCTCTGGACACCACGCGCCATTAGCGTGCGTCGCAACCGTTGCGGTCGCGACCTGTGCCCTTTTAAAAGGCCTCGAAAGTTCACCCTTGTCAGCTCTGTAGGCTGGCTCTGTAGCGAAACTTCCCATTCTCGGTCCCCTTTGTAAGGGGCCGCGTTGAAGCGGATTACCAAGGCAAGATTCAGACCATGGCGTTGCGCTATCACCTTTTCAACGATGAAAATCTAGGTCGTTAGCAGGCTAAGGGGATGGCGCTGTGGCACCGAAAAATGGCACATTGACGCACCTGCCCGTGTGCACCCATCTGTTGTACGGAAACTCCTATGGCTATCAGCAATGTCCAGACCGGCGCGCAGCCGGCATCCGCGACTTCACAAAGCAGCCCTTTGGTCATGCGCATCATCGGCGCCGTGGCGCTGGCGCATTTGATCAACGACTTGATCCAGTCGGTGTTGCCTTCGATCTATCCGATGCTCAAGGCCAACTATGGCCTGACCTTCACCCAGGTGGGCTTGATCACTTTGACGTTCCAGCTGACGGCTTCGCTGTTGCAGCCGTGGGTCGGTTACTACACCGATCGGCATCCCAAGCCTTGGCTGCTACCCGCCGGGACGGTTTGCACATTGATCGGCATTTTGATGATGTCGGTGGTCGCAACGTTTCCGTTGATCCTGCTGGCGGCAGGGCTGATCGGTATCGGCTCCTCGACCTTTCACCCGGAAGCTTCTCGCGTGGCGCGACTCGCTTCAGGCGGGCGATTTGGCCTGGCGCAATCGACCTTTCAGGTCGGCGGTAATGCCGGGTCGGCCTTCGGTCCGTTGCTGGCTGCTGCGATCATCATTCCTTTCGGTCAGGGTCATGTGGCCTGGTTCGGACTGTTCGCGGTGTTTGCGCTGTTTGTGCTCTATCGGATCAGCCGTTGGTACGCCAATCACTTGAGTCTGTTCAAACTCAAGCAGGGCCAGGTGGCGACGCATGGCTTGTCAAAGAACCGCGTGATCAGTGCGCTGGTGGTACTCGGGCTGCTGGTATTCTCCAAGTATTTCTACATGGCCAGCTTCACCAGTTACTTCACCTTTTACCTGATCGAGAAATTCGACCTGTCGGTGGCGAGCTCGCAGTTGCACTTGTTTCTGTTTCTCGGCGCGGTTGCGGCGGGGACCTTCTTCGGTGGGCCGATCGGCGACAAGATCGGGCGTAAGGCGGTGATCTGGTTTTCGATCCTTGGCGTCGCGCCGTTCACCCTGATCCTGCCCCACGTTGATCTATTCTGGACCAGCATCCTCAGCGTCGTGATCGGCTTCATCCTGGCGTCAGCATTCTCGGCGATCGTGGTGTATGCGCAGGAGCTGGTGCCGGGCAATGTCGGGATGATTGCCGGGGTGTTCTTCGGATTGATGTTTGGTTTTGGCGGGATTGGTGCGGCGCTGCTGGGGCATCTGGCGGATGTTCACGGTATCGAATACGTGTACTACCTGTGTTCGTTCTTGCCGTTGCTTGGTGTGCTGGCGATCTTCCTGCCAAGAACAAAAAAGGCCTGACCTAACACAAATCACCTGTGGGTGATTATTTCAGGCACAAAAAAGCCGCGTCTAAACGCGGCTTTTTCTTGGGCTGGTGTCTTATACGTTGAAACGGAAATGCATCACGTCGCCGTCTTTAACGATGTAGTCCTTGCCTTCCAGGCGCCATTTACCGGCTTCTTTGGTACCGGCTTCGCCCTTGTACTGGATGAAGTCGTCATAGGCGATGACTTCGGCGCGGATGAAGCCTTTTTCGAAGTCGGTGTGGATCACGCCAGCGGCTTGTGGTGCGGTGGCACCCACGCGGACGGTCCAGGCGCGGACCTCTTCGACACCGGCGGTGAAGTAGGTCTGCAGGTGCAGCATTTCGTAGCCGGCGCGGATTACGCGGTTCAGGCCAGGCTCTTCGAGGCCCAGGGCTTCGAGGAACATGTCTTTCTCTTCGCCGTCATCCAGCTCGGCGATTTCGGCTTCGATCTTGTTGCAGACCGGAACCACCATGGCGCCTTCTTCTTCGGCGATGGCTTTGACGATGTCCAGCAGCGGGTTGTTCTCGAAACCGTCTTCAGCGACGTTGGCGATGTACATGACCGGCTTGCTGGTCAGCAGGTGGAAGCCCCGAATCACCGCTTTGTCGTCGGCGCCCATGGTTTTCATCAGCGTACGAGCAGGCTTGCCGAGGGTGAAGTGAGCGATCAATTGCTCCAGCAGGCCTTTCTGGACCACGGCGTCCTTGTCGCCACCTTTGGCGTTACGAGCGACTTTCTGCAGTTGCTTCTCGCAGCTGTCGAGGTCGGCGAAGATCAGTTCCAGGTCGATGATTTCGATGTCGCGTTTCGGGTCGACGCTGTTGGAGACGTGAATCACGTTCTCGTCTTCGAAGCAGCGGACTACGTGCGCGATGGCATCGGTTTCACGGATGTTGGCCAGGAACTTGTTGCCCAGACCTTCACCTTTCGAGGCGCCGGCCACCAGACCTGCGATGTCGACGAATTCCATGGTGGTCGGCAGGATGCGCTTTGGATTGACGATGGCCGCCAGGGCTTCCAGACGCGAATCCGGCATCGGCACGATACCGGTGTTCGGCTCGATGGTGCAGAAGGGGAAGTTCTCGGCCGCGATCCCGGATTTGGTCAGGGCGTTGAATAGGGTGGACTTGCCGACGTTAGGCAGGCCGACGATGCCGCAATTGAATCCCATGGTGTTTTCCCCGAGGAGTGAGTCAGGCCTTCTGGCTGTGCAGGTTTTTCATCGCGCGGTTCCATTCACCGGCGAGGATATCCGGCAGCACGCCGAGGGCAAAGTCGATGCTGGCATCGAGTTTTTCCTGTTCGGCGCGTGGCGCACGACCCAGGACGAAATTTGAAACCATACTGGCAACGCCCGGATGGCCAATGCCAAGCCGCAAGCGGTGAAAGGTATTCTGATTGCCCAGTTGCGCGATGATGTCGCGCAACCCGTTATGACCGCCATGGCCGCCGCCCTGTTTGAGTTTGGCAACGCCCGGTGGCAGGTCGAGTTCGTCATGCGCCACCAGGATTTCTTCAGGCGTGATGCGGAAGAAGCCGGCAAGTGCCGCGACGGCCTGGCCGCTGCGGTTCATGTAGGTGGTGGGAATCAGCAGACGAACATCCTGACCTTGATGCGAATAGCGCCCGGTCAGGCCGAAATATTTGCGATCCGCCACAAGCTTTACGCCTTGTGCGTTCGCGATGCGCTCAACAAAAAGGGCCCCTGCGTTATGCCGGGTCTGTTCGTATTCAGCGCCTGGATTTCCCAGGCCAACGATCAGTTTGATGGCAGTCACGATAGGGGCCCTTCCTTGGAGTGGTGGATAACATCGCCGCCTACAGGGAGTGCGGCGAAAGTGGACGACAAGTGCTCATTTACCATTATGTAAACTCCGCGTTCTCGCCCGCTTTCTCGCTACGTTCTAGTCCGCGATGTTTCCGGTCACTCCGGCGAACAGAGTGTAATTACTCTGCTGCGCCTTCTTCAGTAGTCGCTTCTGGAGCAACACGTGGCGCGTGGACGTTGGCAACAGCCTTGTCATCGCCGTGTGCCAGAGCAACAAACTCAACGCCTTTAGGGGCTTTGAGGTCAGACAGGTGAATGATCGAACCGATTTCGGCGTTAGCCAGGTCGACTTCGATGAATTCAGGCAGGTCTTTCGGCAGGCACGAAACTTCGATTTCAGCCACAACGTGCGACACTTCGCCGCCTTTCTTGGTTGGCGCTTCTTCACCAACAAAGTGTACAGGCACGATAGCGGTCAGTTTCTGGCCAGCTACAACGCGTACGAAGTCAGCGTGCATCACGTGGCCTTTGGCCGGGTGACGCTGCAGAGCTTTGATGATTACGTTTTGCTTGGTGCCGCCAACGTTCAGCTCGATGATGTGGCTGTAAGCCGCTTCGTTTTCGAGCAGTTTGGCAACTTCTTTAGCCAGCATGCTGATGGATTCAGGGGCTTTTTCGCCACCGTAAACTACAGCAGGTACCAGGCTTGCGAGACGACGCAGGCGGCGGCTCGCACCTTTCCCCAGGTCGGAACGCACTTCAGCATTCAGAGTAAATTCGTTCATGTTGTATCTCCAAAATAACCACATTCGCCCCAGCGTTTGCGACCAGCGCTAAAGGCGATATGGGCAAAAAAGCCCCGCCCCGACAGGAATGCCGGGGCGGGGCGCTTTTCGTCAACGAAATATTCGAGAAGGGCAGGGCCCTTAACGGAACATCGCGCTGATCGATTCTTCGTTGCTGATGCGGCGAACCGCCTCGGCAACTACCGGCGCGATATCCAGTTGACGGATACGTGAGCAGGCTTGAGCAGCAGCGGACAACGGGATGGTGTTAGTCACCACCAGTTCGTCCAGCATTGAATTTTCGATGTTTTCAATCGCCCGACCGGACAGCACAGGGTGTGTGCAGTAGGCGAAAACCTTGGCAGCGCCATGCTCTTTCAGGGCCTTGGCCGCGTGGCACAGAGTGCCGGCGGTATCGACCATGTCATCGACCAGAATACAGGTACGCCCTTCGACATCACCGATGATATGCATCACTTCAGAGTGATTGGCTTTCTCACGGCGTTTGTCGATGATCCCGAGATCCACGCCCAGGGATTTGGCAACAGCACGTGCACGCACGACGCCACCAATGTCCGGGGACACGATCATCAGGTTTTCGAAGCGCTGATCTTCAATGTCATCCACCAGTACCGGGGAGCCGTAGATGTTATCTACCGGAATATCGAAGAAACCCTGGATTTGGTCAGCATGCAGATCAACCGTGAGAACACGGTCGATGCCGACTACGGTAAGCATGTCAGCAACGACTTTCGCGCTGATAGCCACACGTGCGGAACGCGGACGGCGATCCTGACGGGCATAACCAAAGTAAGGAATAACAGCAGTGATACGAGTCGCTGAGGAGCGGCGGAAGGCGTCAGCCATCACTACCAGTTCCATCAGGTTATCGTTGGTCGGAGCGCAAGTCGGCTGAATAATGAAAACATCTTTACCGCGGACGTTTTCATTGATCTCGGCAGTGATTTCGCCGTCGGAGAATTTACCGACAGAGATGTCACCGAGAGGGATATGCAGCTGACGTACAACACGCCGAGCCAGATCGGGGTTAGCGTTCCCCGTAAAGACCATCATCTTGGACACGCGCAGTACCTAGAGGCTGAGGGTAACCTGGATGAGTATAGAAAATGGCAGGGGCGGCTGGATTCGAACCAACGCATGGCAGGATCAAAACCTGCTGCCTTACCGCTTGGCGACGCCCCTGTATCTGTTGCAACGAGTACCCAGTACTCGATTCCTTTTAGAGCAGACTTTGCAGCTTGCGATGCAACATCGAAACGTTGCTTCCCTTTGCTACAAACCCTGTAAGGGTCTCTGTAAGAAGGGCCGAGACTTTATCAGCTTCAGCTTTGCTTGGGAAGCCCCCAAACACACAACTTCCAGTTCCGGTGAGTTTTGCTTCGGTAAATTTACCTAACAAATTCAATGCGTTACGTACATCTGGGTAACGCCTTGCTACCACCGGTAAGCAGTCATTTCGACTGTTTCCCTTGGGAACGGGGCGCACTTTAATGGGAGAAGAGTTACGTGTCAACAACGGATCTGAAAAAATTTCTGCTGTACTTACAGAGACTTGCGGCACAAGCACGAGATACCACGGCTCGATGGGGTAAACAGGGGTCAGTTTTTCCCCCACGCCTTCGGCAAAAGCCGCGTGCCCACGCACGAAAACCGGGACGTCGGCGCCAAGCGTCAGGCCTAGCACGGCCAGTCGATCCTCGTCCCAGCCCAATTGCCAAAGATGATTGAGGCCGAGCAAAGTCGTCGCGGCATTTGAACTGCCGCCACCGATTCCACCGCCCATGGGCAGAATTTTTTCGATCCAGATGTCGATACCGAGCGAACAGCCGGATTGTTCCTGAAGCTTTTTTGCCGCTCGAACAATCAGATTGCTGTCGTGAGGAACGCCATCGAATTCGGTGTGCAGTCGAATCACACCGTCATCGCGAACGGCGAACGTGATTTCATCACCGTAATCGAGAAACTGAAAAATTGTCTGCAACTCGTGATAACCGTCTTCACGGCGACCGAGGATGTGCAGCATCAGATTGAGTTTGGCCGGGGAGGGCAGCGTCAAGCGCGGAGCGGTCATGTTCACTGCCCCAGTTTGCGCGGTTGCCATTCCTTGATCACCAGCGTGACGTCAAGGTCGGTGCCGTGCAGTTTGATCCGCTCGGGCAGCCAATAGCCGTTTTGCTCGGCATAGCTGAGGTATTCGACCTGCCAGCCATCCTGCTCAAGATTGGCCAGGCGGCTGTCGGCATCCAGTGTCAGACGGCTTTTGCTGCCCGGAGCGGGGAGTCCGCGAACCCACCAGGCCAGATTGGACACCGGCAACTTCCAGCCCAGTCGTTCTTCGACCAACACTTCAGGCGTCGGCGCTTCATAGCGGCCCTGGTTGGCAACTTCCAGCGAGACTTTGCCGGGGCGACCGGTCAGGCGTGCTGCGCCTCGACCCAGGGGGCCGGAGAGGCGAATGTCGTAGTAATCCTGTCGCTGCAGCCAAAACAACGTGCCGCTGCCCGAGTCTTTCGGGGCGCGAATGCCGATTTTGCCGTTGATCTGCCAGCCGTCGAGACTGCTCAGTTGTTGTTTGTACTCGCGCCATTGGGCCGGGTTGCCTTGACCCTGGACTGATTCGCGGGCACCGAAGCCCGCGCAACCGGCGAGCAGGGCGATGAAACTGAAAACAATGAGGTGGCGCAAAAACATAATCTTAAAGAGTCTCTGATCCGGTCAGGCGCTTGATGGTGCTGCGCAGGATGGGGCTGTCGGGCTGCTCCTTGAGGAACTTGCTCCAGATTTGTTTGGCTTCCCGTTGCTTGCCATTGGCCCACAGGACTTCGCCCAGGTGAGCGGCGACTTCCTGATCGGGGAAGCGCTCCAGCGCCTGGCGGAGCAGGCGTTCGGCTTCGTCGAGATTGCCCATGCGGAAATTCACCCAGCCGAGACTGTCGAGTACCGCCGGGTCTTCCGGGTTGATTCGGTGCGCCTGTTCGATCAAGGTTTTGGCTTCGGCGTAGCGCGTTGTACGGTCGGACAGGGTGTAACCGAGGGCGTTCAGCGCCATCGCGTTGTCCGGATCGCGCTTGATGATCAGGCGCAGGTCTTTTTCCATCTGCGTCAGGTCGTTGCGTTTCTCCGCTTGCATGGCGCGGGTGTACAGCAGATTCAGGTCGTCCGGGTATTGCTGCAAGGCTTGCTTCAACACATTCCAGGCCTTGTCGGGCTGTTTGTTGGCGGACAAGGTTTCGGCTTCGATCAAATACAACTGAATTGCGTAATCGGGCTGCTCATCGCGCTCCGCAGCCAGACGGCTTTGGGCTTCGGCGGTCTTGCCGTTGTTCATCAGGATATCGGCCTGACGCAATTGCGCTGGCAGGTAATCGTTGCCAGGGCCGACCTGGGCGTACTCGATCAGCGCGCCTTGAGGGTCGTTGCGCTCTTCAGCGATACGGCCGAGGTTCAAGTGAGCCGAATCGACGTGGCTTTCCCGGGCGATCAGGTCTTCCAGGTAGCCCTTGGCCTCAGCCCAAGCCTTGGCCTCCAGGCAGACCAGCGCCAGGGAGTAACGCAGTTCGTCGTCTTCGGGGTACTGCTGAACCAGGCTCGAGAACTCGGCTTTGGCGTCGTCCATGCGGTCCTGTTCAACCAGCATGCGCGCGTAAGTCAGGCGCAGGCGTTTGTCGTCCGGGTATTTCTTGATGCTTTTTTGCAGCAGCGGCAACGCTTCATCACCACGATTGAGGGTTTGCAGCAGGCGTGCGCGCAGCAGAATCGGTGCTATTTCGCCGTCGTCCGGCGGATTGTCTTCCAGCAGGCCCAGCGCACCCTCGGCGTCACCGTCCTGTTGCAGCAGCAAGGATTTGCCGAAAATCAGCTGACTGTTGTTCGGATGGCGTTGTAATAAGCGGTCAAAACTTTTCATCAAACCGTTGCGTGTGTCCTGATCGGTGTCGGCCGCAGACAGGGCGAGGAAGTCGAAATGCGTGTCTCCCTTGCCTTGCAGGACTTTCTCCATATAGACCATGGAGTCGTCATAACGCCCGGCACGAGCCAGTTGCACGGCCGCTGCCCGTTGCGCCTCAAGGTCTTGCGGGGCGTTTTTCGCCCAGATCAGCGCGGTGTCCAGGGCCGCCTGATCGGCACCCAGGTACTCGGCGATACGGAATGCTCGCTCGGAGATGCCCGGATCCTGAGTATTGATCGCCTGGGTCACGTAGTTGTCCAGGGCAATGTCGAAACGATTGCGCTGGCCAGCCAGTTCGGCGCTCAGCAGACTGAAGATGGTTTCTTCACTGAATGAGCTGTAAACCTTGGGCTTTTCAGGGGGCGGAGTGCTGTCTTCGATCGGCGGCGTACCGTCCGACGAAACGGGTGCCAAGGCCTGGCAGCCGCTGAGGAAGACAAGAGCGAGGAGCAACGCTGAAGATCTATTCATATAGGAAGAGGACGACTAACCTGCGGTCGGATCATCATGACACAAGCCTTCGACCAAACATAACCGAGTCTCAATTGGCGCCTTTATAGAGGCAGGTCATTGGGACAATAGTCAGCGGTAGTTGTTCTGGCTCTGTCGAAGTAGGACAATTGCCGGCTTCACGTCACCATCAGCGACCTTGAATGGCCTTCCTTGCACTCGGTATTAACCACAAGACTGCTTCAGTAGACGTCCGCGAGCGCGTGGCCTTTACCCCTGAGCAACTGGTGGAGGCCTTGCAGCAGCTCTGCCGACTCACCGACAGCCGCGAAGCTGCGATCCTCTCCACCTGCAATCGCAGTGAACTCTATATAGAACAGGATCACCTTTCGGCTGACATCATATTGCGCTGGCTGGCCGATTATCACCATTTGAGCCTCGAAGAGCTGCGCGCGAGTGCTTATGTGCACGAAGATGATGCGGCAGTTCGTCACATGATGCGGGTGGCCTCCGGGCTTGATTCGCTGGTGTTGGGCGAACCGCAGATTCTCGGTCAGATGAAATCGGCGTACGCCGTGGCCCGCGAGGCCGGCACCATCGGTCCGTTGCTCGGGCGGTTGTTCCAGGCCACGTTCAATGCAGCCAAACAGGTGCGCACCGACACCGCCATCGGCGAGAACCCGGTGTCCGTGGCGTTTGCCGCGGTCAGTCTGGCGAAACAGATTTTCAGCGACCTTCAACGTAGCCAGGCCTTGCTGATCGGCGCTGGCGAGACCATCACCCTGGTCGCCCGCCATCTGCACGAATTGGGTGTAAAACGCATCGTCGTCGCCAACCGCACCCTGGAGCGCGCGAGCATTCTGGCCGAGCAGTTCGGCGCCCACGCGGTATTGCTCTCGGACATCCCGGCGGAGCTGGTGCGCAGCGACATCGTTATCAGCTCTACCGCCAGCCAGTTGCCGATCCTGGGTAAGGGCGCGGTGGAAAGCGCCTTGAAACTGCGCAAGCACAAGCCGATTTTTATGGTGGACATCGCCGTCCCCCGGGATATCGAGCCGGAAGTTGGCGAACTGGACGACGTTTACCTCTATAGCGTCGACGATCTCCACGAAGTGGTCGCCGAGAACCTCAAGAGCCGCCAGGGCGCAGCCCAGGCGGCGGAAGAGATGGTCTCGGTCGGCGCCGAAGATTTCATGGTGCGCCTGCGTGAACTGGCGGCGGTGGACGTGCTCAAGGCCTATCGCCAACAAAGCGAGCGCATGCGCGACGAAGAATTGCAGAAGGCCCAGCGCATGCTGGCCAACGGCAGCAGCGCCGAAGACGTGCTAGTGCAACTGGCGCGGGGCCTGACCAACAAACTCTTGCACGCACCGAGCGTGCAGTTGAAAAAGCTCTCTGCCGAAGGCCGCCTCGATGCACTGGCCATGGCCCAGGAACTCTTTGCCCTGAACGAGGGCTCATCGGATAGCTTTTCGGATAAAAAACCGCAATGAAAGCGTCACTGCTCAATAAGCTGGACATCCTCCAGGACCGTTTCGAGGAATTGACCGCGTTGCTTGGCGACGGCGAAGTCATTTCCGATCAGAACAAATTCCGCACTTATTCCAAGGAATACGCGGAAGTCGAACCGATTGTCGAAACCTATAAACAGTTGCTCAAGGTGCAAAGCGATCTCGAGGGCGCTCAGGCGCTGCTCAAGGACAGCGACCCGGACATGCGCGAAATGGCCGTGGAAGAAGTCCGCGAAGCCAAAGAGAAATTGATCGACATCGAAGCCAGCCTGCAACGCATGCTGCTGCCCAAGGATCCGAACGATGGGCGCAACGTGTTCCTCGAAATCCGCGCTGGCACCGGCGGTGACGAGGCGGCGATTTTCTCCGGCGACCTGTTCCGCATGTATTCGCGTTATGCCGAGCGCCGTGGCTGGCGGGTGGAAATTCTCTCCGAGAACATCGGTGAACACGGCGGCTTTAAAGAAGTCATCGCCCGGATCGAAGGCGACAACGTCTACGGCAAGCTGAAATTCGAATCCGGTGCCCACCGCGTACAGCGTGTCCCGGCTACTGAATCCCAGGGTCGCATCCACACGTCGGCCTGCACCGTAGCCGTATTGCCCGAGCCGGACGAGCAGGAAGCGATCGAGATCAACCCATCGGATTTGCGCGTCGATACCTACAAATCCTCCGGTGCCGGAGGTCAGCACGTCAACAAGACGGACTCGGCGATCCGCATCACGCACTTGCCGTCCGGTATTGTCGTCGAGTGCCAGGAAGAACGCTCCCAGCACAAGAACCGCGCCCGGGCGATGTCCTGGCTGTCGGCCAAGCTCAACGATCAGCAGACCAGCGCCGCTGCGAACGCTATCGCCAGCGAGCGTAAATTATTGGTCGGTTCGGGCGATCGCTCGGAGCGGATCCGCACGTACAACTTTGCCCAGGGGCGGGTCACCGACCACCGGGTCAACCTGACGCTGTATTCCCTCGACGAAATCCTCGCGGGTGGCGTCGATGCGGTGATCGAGCCGTTGCTGGCCGAATACCAGGCCGACCAATTGGCAGCGATAGGTGAGTAAATGACGATCATTGCCAGTTTGTTACGCGCAGCCGACCTGCCAGATTCGCCCACCGCGCGCCTGGATGCCGAATTGTTGTTGGCCGCTGCATTGGGCAAGCCCCGCAGTTTTCTGCACACTTGGCCCGAGCGCATCGTTCCGAGCGAAGCGGCGCTTAAATTTGCCGAGTATTTGCAGCGCCGCCGTGGCGGTGAGCCAGTGGCTTACATCCTCGGCCAGCAAGGTTTCTGGAAGCTTGATCTGGAAGTTGCGCCTCATACGCTGATCCCGCGTCCAGACACCGAGTTGTTGGTGGAAGCGGCGCTTGAACTCCTGCCCGCCACACCGGCCTCGGTACTTGACCTCGGCACCGGCAGCGGCGCCATTGCGTTGGCCTTGGCCAGCGAACGTCCGGCCTGGAAGGTTACCGCCGTGGATCGCGTGCTCGATGCCGTGGCCCTGGCCGAGCGCAATCGCCAGCGACTTCACCTGAACAACGCCACCGTGCTGAGCAGTCATTGGTTCAGTGCGCTGGAAGGTCAGCGTTTTCAGCTGATCATCAGCAATCCGCCTTACATCGCCTCCGCCGACCCGCATCTGGTAGAAGGTGACGTGCGCTTCGAACCGGCAAGTGCCTTGGTGGCCGGCATCGATGGGCTCGACGATCTGCGTCTGATCGTCGCCCAGGCGCCAGATTATCTGGAGGCGGGCGGTTGGCTGATGCTGGAACACGGTTACGATCAAGCCACTGCGGTACGCGATTTGCTGCTGACCCGCGGCTTTGAAGAAGTCCACAGCCGCACCGATCTGGGCGGTCACGAACGTATCAGCCTGGGGCGCCTGTCGTGCTGAATGATCAGGAATTGTTGCGCTACAGTCGGCAGATTCTGTTGCAACACGTCGACATCGACGGTCAGTTGCGACTCAAAGAAAGCCGTGTATTGATCGTCGGTCTCGGCGGCCTCGGCTCGCCGGTTGCGCTGTATCTGGCAGCCGCCGGTGTCGGCGAGTTGCATTTGGCGGATTTCGACACCGTCGACTTGACCAACTTGCAACGCCAGATCGTCCACGACACCGACAGCGTCGGCCTGAGCAAGGTCGATTCGGCTATTCGCCGACTGAGTGCGATCAATCCCGAGGTTCAGTTGATCGCCCATCGCACCGCGCTGGACGAAGACTCCCTGGCCGCCGCCGTGGCTGCGGTGGATCTGGTGCTGGACTGTTCCGACAATTTCTCCACCCGCGAAGCGGTCAACGCTGCGTGTGTCGCGGCCTGCAAACCCTTGGTCAGTGGCGCTGCGATTCGGCTCGAAGGTCAGTTGTCAGTGTTTGACCCGCGCCGTGCGGAAAGCCCGTGCTACCACTGTTTATATGGTCACGGCAGCGAAGCCGAACTGACCTGCAGCGAAGCCGGCGTCGTAGGGCCATTGGTTGGCCTGGTTGGCAGCCTCCAGGCGCTGGAAGCCATGAAGTTGCTCGTGGGTTTCGGCGAGCCGCTGGTGGGGCGTCTGTTGTTGATCGATGCCTTGGGTTCGCGTTTTCGCGAATTGCGGGTCAAGCGTGATCCGGGCTGCAGCGTCTGTGGTCCGACGAATGCGTGAAGCGCCGATTGGCGTGTTCGACTCCGGTGTCGGTGGGCTTTCGGTGCTGGCCGAGATCCAGCGTTTACTGCCTAACGAGTCACTGTTGTACGTCGCCGATTGCGGGAATATTCCCTACGGCGAGAAAACCCCGGAATTCATCCGTCACCGCTGCAGCGTGATGGCCGGTTTTTTTCAGCAGCAGGGCGCCAAGGCCTTGGTGCTGGCTTGCAACACGGCGACTGTCGCGGGCGTTGCAGACTTGCGGCGCGATTATCCCGAGTGGCCCATCGTCGGCATGGAGCCGGCGGTCAAACCGGCCGCTGCCGCCACCCGCAGCGGTGTGGTCGGTGTGCTCGCCACCACCGGCACGTTGCAAAGTGCCAAGTTCGCCGCGTTGCTCGACCGATTCGCCACCGATGTGCGAGTCATCACTCAGCCGTGCCCCGGCCTGGTGGAGCTGATTGAAAACGGCGATCTGCACAGCGAGGTATTGCGCCAGTTGCTTGCCGGGTATGTCGAACCGCTGCTCGGCGCCGGGTGCGACACGATAATTCTTGGCTGCACGCATTACCCCTTTCTAAAGCCGTTGCTTAAGCAGATGATCCCCGATGACATCAGTTTGATCGACACAGGTGCCGCTGTAGCGCGCCAACTTCAGCGTCTGTTGGCCGAGCGTGAATTGCTCGCCGAGGAGCCTGCGCGTGCTGCACAGTTCTGGACGAGTGCCGATCCACAGCATTTCAGAAATATCTTGCCGATACTGTGGAATACCGCTGGCGTTGTGCGAAGCTTCAAGGAGTAAACAAAACTCGGGGCAAGCGAGTAATTGGGGTGAACTACTGATTAAACGTCGACTTCTAAAGCGCTAAGCAACAAAAAAACCATACGAAATCGTTCGGAAAAGGATGTTTCTAATGAAGCGACTATTCTGCTTGGCCGCGATTGCGGCCGCACTGATGGGGCACAGTTTTACGGCACAGGCGGCAGGCGTGGAGTTTGCGGTCGGCCAGACTAGCGAGTCGACCATGACCTATCGACTGGGCATGCAATTCGATTGGGACAAGAGCTGGTTGCAGAGTGATATCGGTCGTTTGACGGGTTACTGGAGCGGTGCTTACACCTATTGGGACGGCGACAAGACCTCCAGCAATCACAGCCTGTCGTTCGCGCCGGTGCTGGTTTACGAGTTTTCCGGGCAGACGATCAAACCTTATGTTGAGTTGGGGGTTGGCGTAGCCGTGTTCGCCAATACCGAGGTTGAAAACAATCAACTCGGCAATGCCTTTCAGTTTGAAGACCGGTTCGGTTTTGGGCTGCGCTTTACGGGCGGACATGACGTCGGGATTCGTGCGACGCACTACTCAAATGCCGGGCTGAGCAGCCCGAACGATGGTGTAGAAAGCTACTCGCTGCATTACACAATGCCGCTCTAAACCCTCTGCCCAGTCAATGTGGGAGCCGGCTCGCTCCCACATTAAATCCATGGGGCTGACGTTCACCGATACGCCGTGGTAATCCCTTGGCGTTCGTCGATGCATTCTGGTGCGCCCATCTCGAACTCCCGGCAGATCAACGGGCGTTTTTCGTAGATGGTGCACATCATCGTGTTGCGATCCAGCGCGGCGCACCAGCCGTCATCCAGCCGCAGCATGACCTCCCCACCCCAGTCATCGGTATCGATAAAACGTTCGGGCACGCCTGTGTCCGTGATCAGGATGACTTCGAGCTGGCAGCAGCAAGCTGCGCAGGTCGAGCATGTGACCGCAGGCTCGGCGATTTGCGTATGGGGAATGGTTTTCATGGCGCGCAGTGTAAGGCAGTGGGCCTAGGCTGTGTGAAAGGCCTGACGGACGCTCAAATTTGAGTGTCGGACGCCAGCCGCTGGGCGATGAAGTGCAGCGTGGGAAACAGCAGTGCCCAGAGTAATCCGATGCCGATCAGTGTCTGCCATTGCCCGTAGGGGAAACTCACCCCGGCCAATTGTCCTCCGGCGTAATACGACAGCGGCCCACCGAACGCGCCCAGCAAGCAGCCGACCCACCAAGGATTGGCGGTCCATTGCAGGCAATGGCGCAACGTCGTGGCCAGTAATGCCCACAACAACATCAGCCACAGCGGGATTAACGGCGCGACGTCGTTGAACTCAAAAACCCCCAGCCAGCGCAATGTGCTATCGACGGTCGTACCCAGCAACACAACACTGAGGATCAGCCTGCCTTCATCGGCCCAGCGACTTATCCACAGCAGATGAATCACTAGCACCGCCAGCCCCACCAGCAACCATAGGCCACTGCCACCAACTACGCAGGCAAGCCAGCCAATCTGAAACAGCGCGGCATTAGCCAGACGTTCAAGCATCGAAACGACCCAGCAGCGGCGCCGGCATAGCGCCAGGTTTGGCTAGCAACAGTTGTGCGGTGCCGATGGTGCGTTCCAGGAAACCACCTTCGCAGTAGCACAGGTAAAACTCCCATAGCCGCAGGAAATAGTCGTCGTAGCCCATTTCGCTCAAACGACCGTGGGCGCGGCGAAAATTTTCATGCCACAGGCGCAAGGTTCGCGCGTAGTGCAGGCCGAAATCCTCCATGTGCAACAGGTTCATGTCGGTGTCGCGGCTGACGATCTCCAGCATTTTCTGCACGCAGGGCAGGGCGCCGCCGGGGAAGATGTAACGCTGAATGAAATCGACTTTGCTTTTGGCTTGTTCATAGCGCTGTTCGCGAATAGTGATCGCCTGCAACAGCATCAAGCCGTTGCTCTTGAGCAACTGCGCGCATTGCTTGAAGTACGTCGGCAGGAAGCGATGGCCGACGGCTTCAATCATCTCGATCGACACCAGTTTGTCGTACTGACCGGTGAGGTCGCGGTAGTCCGACAGCAGCAGCGTGATCTGATGTTGCAGGCCAAGGGCCTGAATGCGTTGTTCGGTAAAGGCGTATTGCTCTTTGGAGAGCGTAGTGGTCGTGACCTTGCAGCCATAATTTTGCGCGGCGTAAAGCGCCATGCTGCCCCAGCCGGTACCGATTTCCAGCAAATGATCGCTGGGTTGCAGCGCGAGTTTCTGGCAGATCCGTTCGAGCTTGTTTAACTGCGCCTGTTCGAGAGTGTCGTCCTGCGTCAGGAACTGCGCGGCGGAATACATCATGGTCGGGTCGAGAAACTGTTCGAACAAGTCGTTGCCGAGGTCGTAATGCGCTGCGATGTTTTTCTGCGACCCCTTGCGCGTGTTGCGATTGAGCCAATGCAGGCTCTGCACAAACGGGCGGCTCAGTTTTGCCAGCCCACCTTCCAGTGCATCCAGTACCTGCAGGTTACTGACGAAAACGCGCACCACTGCCGTCAGGTCCGGTGAACTCCAATAGCCTTGGATAAACGCTTCGCCGGCGCCGATCGAGCCGTTACTCGCTACCAGGCCCCAGGCCGCTGCATCGAGAATATGGATTTCGCCCAAGGGATGGCTGCCGGCAGTGCCGAAGACATGCCGTTCGCCGTCTTCGAAGACCACCAGTTGCCCGTGTTTGAGTTGCGCCATTTGTCGCAACACTCCACGGCGCAGCAATAATCCGGTCAGGCCATTTGTGCTGAGGAGACTGGTTTTGGCCAAGGCGTTAGAGGGTTTCATTGCGGCGATCCTTGGGGAGCACAACGGCGGTTCGAAAGCTGCCGTCGGCAGCATGATGAGGAAATATCGGTGCGCGTTTCAGAAGCAGGCGCAGGGCCTGCCAATAAATTGCCAGGCAGGTTTTTGCGGTCATCCACGGAAAGCGTCGCAAGTAACGGTGCAGGCTGCTGCGGTCGAGAGGTTCGCGGTGCAGATTGAGCGTGGCGTCGAACAGTTTCAGTTCGCCTTGCCAGTCCGCCATGTGTACCCCGAGTTTTTGCGCTGCGGGGCTGAAGCTCATGCGGTATTCAAGATCGTGCGGCAGAAACGGCGACACATGAAACGCTTTGGCGACGGCGAAATGCTGATGAAGGTCTTTCAGGTCGGTCGGTGCCTTGGCCGGCAACACGTAGTGATAACGCTCGCGCCACGGCGTGTTGGTGACTTCGCAGAGAATCGCTGCCAGTTGGCCGTCGGCATGATGGCAATAGAAAAAACTCACCGGATTGAACGAAAGCCCCCAACTGCGGGCCTGGGTCAGCAGACAAATCGAGCCTTGTGGCGCGTGACCGATCGCCTCGGCGACTTGCTGGCGTACGGCGTCGATCAAACGCACGCCGCTGCCGGTGAAGGCTTTCAAGTAATCGGTTTGGCGAAACGAAAACGGTGCGAAACGGCTGGTGCCCGACAGCGGCGACAAACTCAGTACGGCGTCCTGCTCGTCGAGGTCCAGGTACAGCAAACCAATCCGGTAACGGAATTCATGGCGCCTTGGGGCAAACCGCCGATGGGCGATCCAGCCGCTATAAAGGGCGCTGTTCACAACACCTCTCCCAACGAACGCGCCACACGCAGCGCGCTGACCACGCCGTCTTCATGAAAGCCGCTGGCCCAATAAGCGCCGCAGAAATACGTGTGCTGTATGCCATCCAATTCGTCCCAGCGTGCTTGCGCGGCAACGGCAGTCAAACTGTATTGCGGATGGGCGTAGGTGTACTGGGCGAGCACTTTGCACGGGTTGATGCCGGCACTCTGGTTGAGGCTGACACAAAACGTGGTGTCGCTCTGGATGCCTTGCAGGATGTTCATGTCGTAGGTGACGGCGGCCAGCGTATGACCGGGACCACCGAGGCGATAGTTCCAGCTGGCCCAGGCCAGTTTTCGCGACGGTAGCAGACGCGTGTCGGTGTGCAGCACCACTTCGTTATCGGCGTAGGGCAAGGCACCGAGGATTGAATGTTCGGCGGCGCTGGGTTTTGCCATCAATTTCAGCGCCTGATCGCTGTGACAGGCGAAGACCACTTTGTCGAAACGCTCGCTGCCGGCGGCGCTGTGGATAACAACGCCGTCTTCGTCGCGCTCAACCCGGGTGACCGGGCAATTGAGGCGAATCTTGTCGTTAAAGGTCGCGGTCAACGGTGCGATGTAAGCGCTGGACCCGCCCTCTATCACGCACCACTGCGGGCGATTGCTGACGGACAGCAGCCCGTGATTCTTGAAAAACCGGACGAAAAACTGCAGCGGGAAACCGAGCATGTCCGCCATCGACATTGACCAGATCGCCGCCCCCATCGGCACGATATAGTGCAGGGTGAAACGCTCGCCGTAACCGCCGGCCTTCAGGTAATCGTCGAGCGTGGTGTCGGCGGCGATTCGGCCCTCAGCCAGGTCTCGCTGTGCTTCTTTATTGAAGCGCAGGATATCGCGCAACATGCCCCAGAAACCCGGCGACAAAAGGTTGCGCCGTTGGGCGAACAGGCTGTTGAAGTTGTTACCGTTGTACTCCAGGCCTGAGTCCGGATCGGTCACCGAAAAGCTCATTTCGGTCGGTTTGAAACCGACGCCGACCTGGCCGAGCAGGCGAATGAAGTTTGGGTAGGTCCAGTCGTTGAACACAATGAAACCGGTGTCCACCGCATATCGCCGGCCGTCAACGGACACGTTCACCGTGTGGGTGTGGCCGCCGACCCAGTCGCTGGCCTCAAAGACGGTGATCTCGTGCCTGCGATTGAGCAGGTAGGCGCTGGTCAGCCCTGAGATTCCGCTGCCGATGATGGCGATGTTCAAGGGATGTCCTTGATCGGTGGATTGCTGCGCACCATGCGCTTGCCGATTGCCAGCTTCACCAGATTAGGCATTTTCGACAGTGGCCAGAGCGCCGCCATAAACAGACCGGGGAACGCGATCTCCAAGGGGCGATTCTTGAGTTTGGCGAAGATGTGCCGCGCCGCTTTGCCCACCGGCCAACTGAGCGGCATCGGGAAATCGTTTTTCGCCGTCAGCGGTGTCTCGACAAACCCGGGGCTGACGACGGTGACTTCGATGCCTTCTGGTGACAGATCAATACGCAGCGATTCGAACAGGTAACGCAGCCCGGCCTTCGATGCGCCATAGGCTTCGGCGCGGGGCAGCGGCAAGTACGTTACCGAGCTGGCGACGCCGACCAGATGCGGCGCGGAGCCCTTGCGCAGCAACGGCAAAGCCGCCTCGATGCAATAAGCGCTGGCGAGCAGATTGGTGCGCACTACGTGCTCGACAATCGACGAATCGAACTGTTTGGCCTCGACGTATTCGCAGGTGCCTGCGTTGAGGATCACCGTGTCCAGCGAGCCCCATTCTTCGGTAATCTGCTCGCCGATTTCACGAACTGTCTGGCTGTTGGTCAGGTCGCCGGACACCACCAGCACTTGGCCCGGATAGCGTTGGGACAAGACTTTCAGAACTGCTGTCGAGCGTGAACTGACGGCGACATGCGCGCCACTTTTGAGTATTTCTTCGGCCAGTGCCGCGCCGATACCGCTGCTGGCACCGGTCAACCAGTATCGCCGTGGAGGTGTAACGCTCATCCCACTCTCCTTTTCAGCCAGGCAATTGCCCGGCCCAATATGGGTAAATGTTCGTAAAGAAGCGCCCCGGCATCGAAGTAATCCCGGTGCCGATAAACCTTGTCGCGCCAGAGCAGATGCGAGCAGCCATCCACCCGAATCGGCTGACCGCCGGCCAGGCGCGGATGGCGATAAGTCATGACCCAGCGCAGGTAGCCTTCTCCTTCGTTGATTTGGTCGAAGCCGTGAAAGTCGAAGCGCAAGTCACTGACGTTGGCGTAGAGCTCAGTGAAGTAACTGCGCATCTGCACCAGGTCGTTCAATTCGTGCAGCGGATCGGTGAAGTGCACGTCGTGGGTGTAGAGCTGATTCAGACGTTGCAGGTTGTCTTTGTCCAACGCTGCAAACTGTTCGGCAAAACGGCGCAGAAAATCACTCATAGCCACCTCCGGCCTGCTGCCGCGACGGCAGGTTCTTGAACGCGGCCAGCGCCCGCTGGCGCGAGGTACTCAGGTTGACGATCGGCGATGGATAATCCGCCACACCGAACAAACCGCCGACGTCGGCCGGGTTGTGCACTTCTTTCTTATTCAGCCCGGTCAGTTCCGGCAACCAGTGCTTGATGAACAGGCCTTCGTTGTCGAATTTCTCCGACTGGCTCAGTGGATTGAAGATGCGAAAGTAGGGCGCCGAATCGGTGCCGGTGGACGAGCTCCACTGCCATCCGCCGTTGTTGGCCGCAAGGTCGCCGTCGATCAGGTGCCGCATAAAAAAGCGCTCGCCTTCACGCCAGTCGATCAGCAAGTTCTTGGTGAGGAACATCGCCACCACCATGCGTAGCCGATTGTGCATCCAGCCGGTTTCAAGCAATTGGCGCATGGCCGCATCAATGATCGGCAGGCCGGTGCGGGCTTCTTGCCAGGCCAGCAATTCTTCGGGGGCGTCGCGCCAGGCCAGGGCTTCGGTTTCCGGGCGGAAGGCGCGGTGACGCGATACTCGTGGGTAGCCCACCAGAATGTGTTTGTAGAACTCACGCCAGAGCAGTTCGTTAATCCAGGTGACAGCGCCGACCTTGCCGCTTTCGAACTCACCCTGATTGTTTTGCAGGGCAGCGTGCAGGCATTGGCGAGGGGAAATCACGCCGGCGGCGAGGTAGGCCGAGAGCTGACTGGTGCCTGGTTTGGCGGGGAAGTCGCGTTCGTTTTTGTAGTAGTCGATCTGCGCGTCGGCGAAGGTGTCGAGACGGCGGCGGGCTTCGGCTTCACCGGCCGGCCAGAGCTTTTGCAAACGGTCGTTCGGGATTTTGAAACCTTCGACGCTTGCCGGGATTGTGTCGCGCCTGATCGACAGCGGCATCTGAGCCGCGGGGGCGAGGACCACTCCAGGTAACGAAGCGCGTAGGCGGTCATAGCAGACTTTGCGGAACTGGCTGAAGACCTGGAAGTAAGTGCCAGTCTTGGTCAGGACGCTGCCCGGTGTGAACAGCAGTTGATCCAGGTGGCTGTAGAAGGCGATGCCGTGGGCCTTCAGCGTTTCGGACACGGCTTCATCGCGACGGCTCTCATGAATGCCGTATTCCTCGTTGACGTGCACTGCACCGATCTTCAATTGCTGACACAGATCGAGCAGCACCGTCGACGCCTCGTCCCATCGTGACGCGGTGCGGATCAGCAACGGAATATTGAGCTCGCCGAGTGCGCGGCTCAGTCCGCCAAGATTGCGCATCCAGAAATCCACTTTGCACGGTGCATCGTCATGTTCCAGCCATTGCTCCGGGCTCAGTAGATACACCGCCACCGTGGGGCCGCAAGCAGCGGCGGCCGATAGAGCGGTGTTGTCATGTAGGCGCAAGTCGCTGCGCAGCCAGATCAATTGCATGGTGGTGTCCGTACGTTTCATCAAATTAGCCCACGCTGAATCAGGTCCTGTTGCGCCGATAGCGGGTCTTCGGCCAGGAACAAATCAGCGATCTCGGTAGTGCTTACGGACAACTCGGCGTGGTGGATGCATACCGTTGGTCCGGCAATCATTTTTGGGCAACTGATGCCATTCAAAAGTTTCGGTAGCTGTGACAGGTTGATGGCTTTGCTGGAATAGAGCAGAAGGCCGCGGGCTTGTAGATGATCGACCGCCATCGCGAGTTCGCCCGCCGGCAATGGCCAGTCAAAGACTTCGACCGGGCAGTCGGCGCTGCTGATCAGCCATGCGGTCAGCCACAGATGAGGTTCCAGTGGCAGGTCGGAGTGATTGATCAACAACAGTGGCGCGGTTCGTAATTGACGGTTGTTATGGTAGATGCGTGCGCCGAATTTGCTTCGCAACCACGAATAAAAGAACACCCGTTCCATCTGCGCGCCGAACTGGCCTTGCCAGCGTTGTTCCAGTGCCTTCAGCAACGGCATCAACAATTGCTCACACAGCGTACGCGGTGGATACAGCGCCATCGCTTGATTGACGGTGTCGTCCAGTGTGCGTTCGTCCAGTTGCGTGACGGATTGCAGCAGCGTTTTGCACTGTCGCTGCCAATCGTTCTCCGTGGACTCGGTAAACGTCTGCGGCGTGTCGAGCAGTTGCTTGACCTGGCTGACGGCCACACCGCGATTGAGCCAGGTGAGGATGGTCAAAATCCGCTGCACGTGTTCGCCAGAGAACAGTCGATGGCCCTTGGGCGTGCGTTGGGGCACGATCAAGCCGTAACGCCGTTCCCAGGCCCGCAGGGTCACGGCGTTGACGCCGGTCTGACGCGCCACTTCACGGATCGGGAGCCAGCCTTCATCCAGCGCTTTTTTAAAGTCGACGCCGAGGTCTTCGCTGGCGCTGCTATCGAGTGGGTTTTTCATTAAATCGAGTTTCGCAGGCTGAGGTTTTCCGGGTGCGGCTGCAGGTAGACCTGCTGCGCAATGTACGGATCCGGGTGTTGGCGAAAGTAGTGTTTGAGCAGCGTCAGCGGCACCACCAGCGGCACGATGCCGTGGCGGTATTGGCCAATGACGTGCTGCATTTCCTGCTTGTCTTCAGGGCTGATGACTTGTTTCAGGTAGCCAGTGATGTGTTGCAACACGTTGGTGTGGGTGCGACGCGTGGCGCATTTTTTCAAGGCTGCCATCAGTTCGCTGAAATAGCGTGGGCCGAGTTCGTCGGGGTCGGTTTGCCCCATGTTGCCCAGCAGATTGCCCAGGGTTTTGTATTGCACCGGGTTGTGGGCCATCAGCAGGTATTTGTAGCGCGAGTGAAATTCGGTCAGTGCGCGTCGGGTCAGGCCTTCGTGCAGCAGTTGCTGCCAAGCGCTGTAGGCGAATACACGAGTGATGAAGTTTTCGCGCAGCACCGGATCGTTGAGTCGACCGTCTTCTTCCACCGGCAAGTCGGGGTGCAGGGCGCAGAACGCTTGGGCATAAATACCGCGTCCACCGCCGTCCACCGGCACGCCGTTGGGGTGATAAACCTTGACCCGTTCGAGACCGCAGGACGGCGATTTCTGCATGAAGATGTAGCCGCAGATATCGTTCAGTTGCGCGGCCATGGTTTGACCGTACTCGGCAAGCGGTCGGGTGACATTGAGTTCCGGGTGAACGGTGCCGACCGCTTCCGGATGTTGCGGATCGCCGGTCAGCCGGATCGGTTCGCGAGGAATCCCGAGGCCGATAGCGACTTCCGGGCACACCGCAACGAAATCGAAATAGTCAGTGAGGGTGCGGCTGCACAGCCGCGATTCTTTGTGCCCGCCGTTATAGCGAACCTCTGCGCCCATTAAGCAAGCGCTGATAGCAATTTTCGGTCTGGTCGCTGATTGTTCGCGCATTGAAGCACCTCGAATCTAAACCTGTACAGAGTGAGAGCTCTGTACAACATGATCTTCATCATAGATTCAAAGATGTACAAGTCAAATTTTTTGTATAGGTTTTTCTGAAAGAAAACCGTGACCATTGTGGGGGCGAGCTTGCTCGCTCCCACAATGACTATTTCCAGCCCAATAACCAGGCGTCGTTGTTTTTCAGGATTTTCCAATCGAAGCGCTCGCTGCGCTGGGTCAGTACCGCCTGCAACTCAATTTCTAGCACTGTGCCTTCCTCATCGCGGAACAGCTCGGTCACCAGAAAATGCTTTTCGCGGTTGTGCGGGTGGGCTGCTGTCCATTTTGACAGCAGCAATTTGCTCGGGTTGATGCGGTTCATTGCAGGTGTTCATGCAAGCGGCGAGCAGCTTCCTGGCCGCTGAGCCAGGCGCCTTCGACGCGACCGGACAAGCACCAGTCGCCACACACATACAAGCCCAGATCGGCATCGGCCAGGGCGCCCCATTCATGGCTGTTGGCGGGGCGGGCGTAGAGCCAGCGGTGGGCGAGGCTGAAGGTCGGGGCGGGCATGGCGTCGTGCAGCAGCTCGGCAAATGCGCCGTGCAATTGCTCGATTACCGCTTCCTTGGAGAGGTCGATATGTTGTCGGCTCCAGGCACTGGTCGCATGCAGCACCCACGTATCAAGGGTGTTATCGCGCCCGGGTTTGCTGCGGTTGCGAGCCAGCCAGTCGAGTGGGCTGTCCTGCACGAAGCAGCCTTCCATGGGTGTATCCAGCGGTGTTTCGAATGCCAGTGCGACTGCCCAGGTCGGGTCCATTTTCACCCCGGCCGCGGCACCGGCGAGTTTCGACGCGGAGGCCAGCAGGGCAGTCGCCTGAGGCGCCGGTGTGGCGATAATCACATGACTGAACGGGCCGTGGGTGAAGCCTTCGGCGTCCTGCAGATGCCAGTGCTCCTCGCCGCGATAGACCTCGGTAATGCGGCAGGCGAAATGCACTTCCAGATCGCCGAGCAGGCCACGGGTGATGGCACTCATGTGGGGCGTGCCGACCCAGCGCGTCTGTTCGTCCGGCGACAGATTGAGTTGGCCGCCGTGGTAGGTGTAGAGCTGTGGCATCCATTCAGCGACCCAGCCTTTGCCCTGCCAGCGCTGGACTTCAGTGACAAAGCGGCGATCGCGGGCGGTGAAATATTGCGCGCCCATGTCCAGAGCACCCGCATCGCTGCGCTTGCTCGACATGCGTCCGCCACTGCCGCGGCTTTTATCGAAAAGTTGAACGACATGCCCGACCTCTGTCAGGGCCTGGGCGGCGGAGAGCCCGGCGATGCCGGTGCCGATGATTGCGATAGGTACAGTCATAGGGGCCTCGTTTACCTTTCTGTACAGACTACGTGGTGGATTAAACCTGTACAGTATTATTTTCTGGTATAACTTTTAGCGTTCTCGTTCTGACAGCTTGGCCTATTGTTAATCACAGAGCCTGCCCGATACCAAAGATCCCTGCTTATAAAAATAGACTAGTGATCAGGGTAAAACGCTATGCGAGGAAGTAGTCATGCACATATTGCTGACCGGCGGTACTGGTTTGATAGGACGTCAACTCTGCCGCCTCTGGTTGAGTCAGGGTCATCGCCTGACGGTCTGGAGTCGCAAGCCTGAAAAAGTCGCGAAAATCTGCGGTGCCCAAGTGCGCGCAGTGGCTCGCCTCGAAGACATCGGCCAGGAGTCGGTGGATGCGGTTATCAACCTTGCGGGAGCCCCGATTGCCGATCGTCCCTGGACAACCCGACGCAAAGCGCTGTTGTGGAGCAGCCGTATCACCCTGACCGAAACCCTGCTGGCCTGGCTCGGAACCCGTGAACAAAAACCGCAGGTGTTGATTTCGGGGTCTGCGGTCGGTTGGTACGGTGACGGAGGGGAGCGGGAGTTGACCGAGGAATCTCCACCGGTCATCGATGATTTCGCCAGCCAGTTGTGCATTGCCTGGGAAGAAACCGCCCAGCGTGCCGAAGGCTTGGGCCTTCGCGTAATTTTCATTCGTACCGGGCTGGTGTTGTCGGCCGAGGGCGGCTTTTTGTCGCGGCTGTTGTTGCCGTTCAAGGTGGGGCTGGGTGGGCCTATTGGCAATGGCCGGCAGTGGATGCCGTGGATCCATATCAACGATCAAATCGCCCTGATTGATTTTCTTCTGCATCAGGAAGATACCAGTGGTCCTTATAATGCCTGCGCGCCCAAGCCGGTGCGCAACCGCGAGTTTGCCAAGACATTGGGCAGCGTGCTGCACCGCCCGACGTTCATGCCCATGCCGGCCCTGGCGTTAAAGGTGTGTCTGGGCGAGTTGTCATTGCTGTTGCTGGGCGGCCAGAAGGCCTTGCCGGTTCGCTTGCTGGAAGCGGGTTTCACTTTCCAGTTCACTGATTTGCGCGCGGCCCTGGACGACCTGTCCAGCCGCCTTTGAAATAGGACGTTGCATGACCGATCACGCATTGCTTCTGGTCAACCTGGGCTCACCGGCCTCCACCTCGGTGGCGGATGTGCGCAGTTACCTCAATCAGTTTCTGATGGACCCATATGTGATCGACCTGCCATGGCCGGTTCGGCGTTTGCTGGTGTCGCTGATTCTGTTCAAGCGCCCGGAGCAGTCTGCCCACGCCTACGCCTCGATCTGGTGGGAGGAGGGCTCGCCGTTGGTGGTGCTCAGCCGCCGCCTGCAACAGGCCATGACTGCCCAGTGGACCCACGGTCCGGTGGAGCTGGCGATGCGTTACGGCGAGCCGTCGATTGAGACCAAACTGCTGCAACTGGTCGCTCAGGGGCACAAGAAAATTACCCTCGCGCCGCTGTATCCGCAGTTCGCCGACAGCACCGTGACCACCGTGATCGAAGAAGCCAAACGCGTGGTGCGCGAGAAGAAACTCGACGTGCAGTTTTCGATTCTCCAGCCGTTTTACGATCAGCCGGAATACCTCGATGCCCTGGTCGCCAGTGCCAAGCCGTATCTGGCGCAAGACCACGATCATCTGCTGTTGAGTTTCCATGGCTTGCCGGAGCGGCACCTGACCAAACTCGACCCCTCCGGCCAGCATTGCTTCAAGAATGAGGACTGCTGCAAGAACGCCTCGCCGCAGGTGTTGGCAACCTGCTATCGCGCCCAATGCTTGCGCACTGCTTCGGAGTTTGCCAAGCGCATGGAGTTACCCGACGGCAAATGGTCGGTGTCATTCCAGTCGCGCCTGGGGCGTGCCAAGTGGATCGAACCCTACACCGAAGTGCGCCTCGATGAGTTGGCCAAACGTGGCGTGAAGAAGATTCTGGTGATGTGCCCGGCGTTCGTTGCCGATTGCATCGAGACGCTGGAAGAGATCGGTGATCGCGGGCTGGAGCAGTTTCGCGAAGCGGGAGGAGAGGAGCTGGTGCTGGTGCCGTGTCTCAACGACGATCCGCAATGGGCGCGGGCGTTGAGTACCTTGTGCGAGCGAGCACCGATAGCCCTGTAGTCATGATCGTTCCCACGTCAGTGCGTGGGAACGATCAACCGTTACTACAACGATTCATCCGCCTTCTTGTTCTTCCAGCCATCATTGCCTGGCAGTAACAGGTTCAGCGCAATCGCCGTCACAGCGCACAGCGCGATGCCTTTGAGGCCGAAGTCGTCCGGCCCTGTGCCGGTGCCGACCAGTACGCCACCAATCCCGAACACCAGAGTCACCGAGACAATCACCAGATTGCGCGCTTCGCCCAGGTCGATCTTGTGGCGAATTAGCGTGTTCATGCCCACCGCCGCGATCGAACCGAACAATAGGCACAGAATCCCGCCCATCACCGGCACCGGAATGCTTTGCAGCAGCGCGCCGAACTTGCCGACGAACGCCAGGCTGATGGCGAAAATTGCCGCCCAGGTCATGATTTTCGGGTTGTAGTTCTTCGTCAGCATCACCGCGCCCGTCACTTCGGCGTAGGTGGTGTTGGGTGGACCGCCAAACAGGCCCGCCGCCGTGGTGGCAATGCCGTCACCGAGCAAGGTGCGGTGCAGGCCGGGTTTCTTCAGGTAGTCGCGACCGGTCACGCTACCGACGGCGATCACACCGCCAATGTGCTCGATTGCCGGGGCCAGGGCCACTGGCACGATGAACAGAATTGCCTGCCAGTTGAATTCCGGGGCCGTGAAGTGCGGGATCGCAAACCAGGGCGCTGCGGCAATCTTGGCGGTGTCGACCACGCCGAAGTAGAACGCCATGGCAAACCCCACCAGCACGCCGGAGATGATCGGCACCAGGCGGAAAATGCCTTTGCCGAACACGGCGACAATCAGGGTGGTCAGCAGCGCGGGCATCGAGATCAGCATCGCCGTCTGGTAATGGATCAACTCGTTGCCGTCGCCGTCCTTGCCCATCGCCATGTTGGCGGCAATGGGTGCCATGGCCAGGCCGATGGAAATGATCACCGGGCCAATCACTACCGGAGGCAGTAGCCGGTCGATGAACCCGGTGCCTTTGATCTTCACGGCCAGGCCGAGGAAGGTGTAGACAAAACCTGCCGCCATGATTCCGCCCATGGTCGCCGCGAGACCGAATTGGCCCTTGGCGAGAATGATCGGGGTGATGAAGGCAAAGCTCGACGCCAGGAACACGGGCACCTGACGCCCGGTGACGATCTGGAACAGAATCGTCCCCAGGCCTGCGGTGAACAGCGCCACGTTCGGGTCGAGACCGGTAATCAGCGGCATCAACACCAGGGCGCCGAAGGCCACGAACAGCATCTGCGCACCCGACAGCACCGTGCGCCAGAGCGGATCGTTGAACTCTTGCTGCATGCTCAAGCGTCCTTTTGTTTGGTGCCGAAGATCTTGTCACCGGCATCGCCCAGGCCTGGGATGATGTAACCGTGTTCGTTGAGTTTTTCGTCAATAGAGGCGGTGTAGATGGTCACGTCCGGGTGAGCTTTCTCTACGGCGGCGATGCCTTCAGGGGCCGCCACCAGCACCATTGCGCGGATATCCCGGCAACCGGCCTTTTTCAGCAGGTCGATGGTCGCGACCATGGAACTGCCGGTGGCGAGCATCGGGTCGATGATCATCGCCAGGCGTTCGTTGATTTCCGGAACCAGTTTTTCCAGATAGGTGTGGGCCTGCAGGGTTTGTTCGTTGCGGGCCACGCCGACGGCGCTGACTTTGGCGCCCGGAATCAGGCTCAGCACACCTTCGAGCATGCCAATGCCGGCGCGCAGGATCGGTACGACCGTAATTTTCTTGCCGGCGATTTTCTCGACCGACACAGTGCCGGCCCAGCCTTCGATATCGTAGGTTTCCAGCGGCAGGTCTTTGGTGGCTTCATAGGTCAGCAGGGCACCGACTTCCTGAGCGAGCTCACGGAAATTTTTCGTGCTGATGTCGGCGCGGCGCATAAGGCCGAGTTTATGACGGATCAGCGGATGGCGGATCTCGAGGATGGGCATGGGAAAGGCTCCGGCGGCGGGCAAAAAAAACGGCCTAGATTAATCTATCCGGGGGGGTTGTCCTATAGACATTCAGTACGTTAGTCCACAAACGCTTGATCTGGCCTCGCTTGATGCGTACCTTGGCCCGCTTTTCCGAATCCGCCACCCCCTGGAGAGCGCCATGTCCGCTGATCTCGAGCATATCCGTCAAATCATGCGAGAGGCTGACTGCCTGTACACCGAAGCTGAAGTCGAGGCGGCCATCGCTCGCGTCGGTGCACACATCAACGACCAACTGGCTGAAAGCAATCCGGTGGTGTTCTGCGTGATGAATGGCGGCCTGATTTTCTCCGGCAAGCTGCTGACCCATCTGAACTTCCCGCTCGAAGCGTCCTACCTGCATGCCACTCGGTATCGCAACGAGACCAGCGGCGGCGATCTGTTCTGGAAAGCCAAGCCGGAAGTGTCGTTCATCGATCGTGATGTGCTGATCATCGACGACATCCTCGACGAAGGTCACACCCTGGGGGCGATCATCGACTTCTGCAAACACGCCGGCGCCCGCGCGGTGCATACCGCTGTGCTGATCGACAAAAACCACGATCGCAAGGCTCGACCGGACTTGAAGGCCGATTTCGTCGGACTGCCATGCATTGATCGTTACATCTTCGGTTACGGCATGGACTACAAAGGCTACTGGCGTAACGCCAACGGGATTTTTGCTGTTAAAGGCATGTAGAAAGCCAAGCCAATCACTGTGGGAGCAAGCGCCCACAGTGGGTCGCCTGCAAAAATTCATTCTCGTACGCCCATGCTAGAGTGCTCGGCCTCGCCCTCCGGAGCCTGTCATGAGCCTTTTGATCCGCAGCTGCGCCGCCCTGTTGCTGACCGTCAGCCTGCCTCTGGCTGCCGCCCCGGCGCTGATGCACGCGCAGTTTCTGCCTCCCGATGACCTGACCCTGCGTAACGCGGAGCCCGAGCAGCAACAGCTGTTGCAGGTTACCGAGTACTCGGTGGTGGTTGGCAGTCAACGCCAATCCAACCAGCAGCCGATTCCGGTGACCTCACCGTTGCTGATCCGCCTCAAGGGCAAATCCTTGAACAAGGGCGCGACCATCAACCAGGTGCTGGTCAATTTCGATGGCGAAAGCAAAAGCCTGAAAAAGCCGATCTACGACGACAAAAGCAAAACCCTGACGCTGTTTTACCCGATGGCCCAGTACCACGTGATGATCGACTTGTTGCGCAATGACACGGTGTATTGCCAGTTCCTCAGCTACGCCAACGGCCATATCTGGGCCGATCTGCACACCGGCAGCGTTCGTCTGCGTTGAGCCCTGTGCCCGGGGAGGGGTAAACTGCCCGCCCCGTGAAATGTCTGCGAGCTGGAGTCGGCAATGCGTAAAGATAAGAAGCAAGTGATTGGTGACGAGATCGGCGATGAGCAGATCAAGCTGTTCCTCGATTTCGAACCGGTCGACGCCACGTCGCCGTCGCTGCACAAACTGATCAAGGCCTATCGTGGCCTGCGCATCGATGACTTTGAGCGTTTTCTGACGTTCTTCGTCGAAGCCGGTCTGGACCTGGACGGCAAGGATGAGCACGGTAATGATTTCGTTGCCTCGATCAAAGATCAGCGCAACGCGGCCGAGTACATCGAACGGATCGAAAAGGCTCGCGGTTAAGATCTTTTAACGGCACAAAAAAAACGCCCCGCTCTCAATGAGAGCGGGGCGTTTTTTTGTGTGACCGAATCAAGCGTAGCTTTCGGTCTCGTTGCTGGCTTCAACCAGTTCCAGTGCGACGTTGTTGTGCGCATTGATCTTGCGATACAGCGCAGCGTCGGTTTCCAGAACTTTCTCCCGCGCCGGGAAGATTTCTGCCAGTTTGGAAGCCCATTCACCGGAAGTCTTGTTCGGGAAGCATTTTTCGATCAGTTCCAGCATGATCGAAACGGTCACCGACGCGCCAGGTGAAGCGCCGAGCAGGGCAGCAAGGGTACCGTCCTTGGCCGCGACCAGTTCGGTGCCGAACTGCAGAACGCCGCCCTTTTTCGGGTCTTTCTTGATGATCTGCACCCGTTGGCCGGCCACTTCCAGGCGCCAGTCTTCGGCTTTCGCTTCAGGGTAGAAGCGACGCAGCGAGTCCAGACGCTGCTCCATCGACTGCATCACTTCGCTGACCAGGTACTTGGTCAGGTCCATGTTGTTTTTGGCCACGGCCAGCATCGGGCCGATGTTGCCGGCGCGAACCGACATCGGCAGGTCCATGAAGGAGCCGTGCTTGAGGAACTTGGTGGTGAAACCGGCGTAAGGTCCGAACAACAGGGACTTCTTGCCATCGACGACGCGGGTGTCCAGGTGCGGTACCGACATCGGCGGCGACCCCACGGCTGCCTGGCTGTAAACCTTGGCCTGGTGGTGCTTGACCACTTCCGGGTTGTCGCAACGCAGCCATTGGCCACTGATCGGGAAGCCGCCGAAGCCTTTGCTTTCTTCGATGCCCGAAGCTTGCAGCAGCGGCAGTGCCGCGCCGCCAGCCCCGAGGAACACGAATTTCGCGTCGACGTCACGGGAGTTACCGCTGTTGACGTCCTTGATGCTGACGGTCCAGCCGCTGCCGTTACGCTTGAGGCCGGTCACGCGCTTGCAATACTTGACCTGGGCATCGGGTGCGCTGGTCAGGTGTTTGAGCAGTTGATTGGTCAGGGCGCCGAAATTGACGTCGGTGCCGTTCATGACGCGGGTGGCGGCGACGACTTCGTCGGCCGGCCGGCCAGGCATCATCAGCGGCATCCACTCGGCCATGGTGGCCTTGTCTTCGGTGTATTCCATGTCCGAGAAGGCGTGGTGCTTGCTCAGCGTCTTGAAGCGTTTGCTGAGGAAGGAAACACCATCGTCATTCTGGACGAAGCTCAGGTGCGGCACCGGGCTGATGAACGTCTTGCACGAGCCGAAGGTGCTTTTCTTGGTCAGGTAGGACCAGAACTGCTTCGACACCTCGAACTGGGTGTTGATGTGCACGGCTTTCTTGATGTCGACGGTGCCGTCGGCGGCCTGCGGCGTGTAGTTGAGCTCACACAGCCCGGCGTGACCGGTACCGGCGTTGTTCCACGGGTTCGAACTCTCCGCGGCACCGGAATCCATCAGCTCGACGACTTCCAGCTTGATTGCGGGGTCGAGCTCTTTGAGCAGTACAGCGAGGGTGGCACTCATGATGCCGGCCCCAACCAGTACTACGTCGACTGCTTCGTTATGCGCCATTTAACGCGTCTCCAAAATCTGCAGCACCAAATTGTCGGCATGGCTGCCAGGCGTTCAGGGGGGGTGTCAGTGATGCCCCAGGTACCCATGGCAGTATCGCCATGTCCGAATCTTCGCAATTTTTCGCAACTTCGACGGACGCTACCGGCCGGGTCTAAAAGAGTTACATGAACTCACTTCAACGCGCGGCTGGCAATTCGACTTATGGCCGATACATCCGTTTGTGCAACCAAATCCGTAGAGGACAGGCTTCAGGCTCCGGTGTTCGAGGCGTACTCGGTCCTGTGTCGTTGGGCTGTTTCAGACGCTAATGGTGCATATTCAGACGCAAAACTATTCATTTGCTCGCCACACTCTTGTGAAGTTGTGAAAACCCGTTTTTTTCACGCTCTTTTGAAGACGTGAACCTCAAAAAAGGGCTGCCCCAGCCTGGCACCGTGCCCGGATGGATTGCCGTCATGGGATACATGACAGGCAAAACGGGCAAACAGCTCAGTGACCGAGCGTATTGACAGCTCTGCAGATTCGCGAAAAGTTGGGTTTTTGCTCAAGGAACAGCAAGCGCGCCAGCTTCACTCGATCTGTGTGGGCGGCTCTCTGTGGGCGGTGCGGGGTGTCAATACAAGCGCATTGACGGTGCTGCGAGGCCCGATCAGGAGACGTCCTTATAATCGGGGGGAGATTGTAGCGAAGAAACGTATGGAAATGGTCGTGTTTAATGACTTTTATTAGGTGTTCGCTCAGGTGGTCAACAGGTGTTGGGCCCGTGCGCGTGGCTGGCGCTGGCTGACACGGGCGCTAGGGGGCAGGGGATGGTGCAGCCAGTTAAGGCGGATTTCTTCGATTTCGACCCAGCCATCGCCCATCGGCTGGAGGCTGCACTGTTTGAATGCCTGGCAATGGCCATTGCGGTCGAGCAGGGCGAAGCAGCGATGCAGAGGACGTGGGTTGAACAGCGAGATGAGATAGCGCATGGCGAAGTACCTTGTGGGGTGACTGCTGTGAATCTTGCCAGTGAGCCGTGACGAGCAAGTGTATGGGCGGTGACATCTCTGTGACAGGAACCCGCTTCCCAAGGGTTTGTCAGACATTTCAGTAATCACTGAAGGGCTCTAGTTAGCCGCAGTGACGCACCGCTATACTGCGGGCCTTAGTGCCTGATTCTGGAGAGAAGCGCATGTTGCAACGCCTGTTGTTCGGTTTGATCACTGTGACCAGTTTGACCCTGGTCGGCTGCGCCCACAGCCCGCAACAACTGAATCCGGAACCCAGGCTGACGACTCAGCTGGCACCGGTCGGCAACGGTCAGCCGGTGGTGGTGCGTGTGGTGGACGGTCGTCCGTCGCCGACTTTGGGCACCCGTGGTGGCCTGTACCCTGAGACCAGCGCGATTACCGTGCAAGGCGCGCAGATTCTGCCGAAGCTGCAGGCTCAGGCCGAAGCGGCGGTGCGGTTGTTGGGCTTCACCCCAACCACCAATGCGCTGAACGCTCCGCAGTTGACGGTGACCCTGGCCGAACTGAAGTATCAGTCGCCTAAAGAAGGCATGTATGTGACGGAGGCCACCATTGGCGCGACCTTCCGCTCTGATGTGCAGAATGCCAATCGTCGTTACAGCGGTCGTTATGGTGCGTCCCTGGATCAGCGTTTTGGTATGGCGCCGAATCAGGAAACCAATACCAAGCTGGTCGGCGATGTGCTGAGCGATGCGTTGACGCGTCTGTTCAAGGATCCGACGATTGGTCAGATTCTCGGCGAGTAAGCGTTCGCTGGATTCAAAAAAACCCGGCGCCAGTGATGGTCCCGGGTTTTTTCATGCCTGTCGATTTCCCATGGACCTGTCAGGCGGCCTGCGAATAAAAATCCAGCACACTCACGCCGGTCAGCAAATCCATCTCCGGCAAATCCGCATGTTGCTGTCCACTCAGCGCGCAATACACCAGCCAGTGGCGGTCCTGGACGTTGAAGGCGAGACTGCCAACGAGGTTTTGTTGTTCGTCGCTTTGGGCAATGAGGTAGAGGCGATCCTGGTTTTCGGCGTGCAACATGACGGTTTCCGTGTCGGTTTTGAGGGGCGCCAGACTGGCGAACTCAGATGACGGGGCCGTGACACAGGGTAAAAATTGGTCAAATGGTTCGGTATTTGTCGCAAAGCCAGAGCCGTCGTATCGATGAGCCGACGTTGATGCTGGATGGGGCGACCTTGCGCATGAACCGGTTTTTCTATCGATTCGGTTTTGCCTGGCTGGGGTTGGCGCTGCTGGTGTCGTGGATCAGCACGCGGGGCTGACCGCAAAATACGCAGCAATGAAAACGGCGCCCGAGGGCGCCGTTGTCGTCTCCAGCCACCAACCTTACAGCGGCAAACCTGCTTTCACACGGTACTGATTGCGCACCGGCGTCGCGTATTGCAGGACCATGAACGGACGATGCTCCTCAGGGCAAGCGTCCAGACGCTGTTGCCATTGCTCCTGAGCCTTGGTCAGTTCGTCGGCCGCAAACACCTCAGCGGCTTTGGGCACCTGCAATTGCGGGTCGGCGTCTTTCCATTGAGCGTAAGCCAGGTAGTGCACCGGGAACAGTCGGTAGCCACCAAGGATCTGCCGGTCCATCTCGATCGCCAATTGCTTGGTGTCGTCGAACAGCTCGGTGATCGGCGAGGCGAAGTTCACATGCACGCGGCCCTTGTAGCCGGTGATGCCCTTGGCAATGCTCACATCGTCCTCGCCCGGCACTTTGGTGTAGCTGCCGGTGGTGGCGCGGATGAACAGCTCGCGAGCCTTGGCTTGATCGCACGGATCGTATTCATAGCTGATCGACACCGGGGTGAGGTTCAACGACTGAATGACTTGGCCAAACGGCTCGTCCTTGCGGCTCATGTGGAACATCTTGAGGATGGCCGACTCGGTGCGGTCGTCGCCGTCCTTGGCCCGGCCTTCGGCCTGGGCGATCCAGATCGAGGCGCAATCATTGCGGATCGAGTGGTTGATGTACGCCGACAGCAGCTGATACGCCGCCATCTTCTCGCGGCGACCGGCGATCGAACGGTGCACGATGAAGCTCTTGTTCAGGCGCATCAGATCGCTGACAAAGGGCTTTTGCAGCAGGTTGTCGCCGATCGCGATGCGCGGTGTCGGCAGGCCGGCGTGGTACACGGCGTAGTTGACGAAGGCCGGGTCCATCACGATGTCGCGGTGGTTGGCGATGAACAGGTAGGCGCTGCCGGACTTGAACTGCGCGACGCCGGTGTACGTCACACCGTCCGTGGCTCGTTCGATGGTGTGGTCGACGTACATCTCGACTTTATCCTGCAACGTGGCCACCGACGTGATGCCAGCGAATTCACGGCGCAGCCGATGAGCTATAAGAGGTTTGAGCATCCAGCCGAAAGCACCGGCAAAACGCGGGAAGCGGAAATGGATGAGGATATCTAGAAACGCCTTGTCGCCGAGCAGCCGGTCCAGCACCGCCGGGACTTCGCTGTCATTGTAAGGTCGGATGGCATCGAATTCGCCCATCATGCTCTCTTGTTAGAAACGGCTAGGGTAAGTAAAGGTTTTGATCGAAAACCAACGGGGCACGGTCTGAAAAGTTAGCCAGACAAAAATAGCCCTGCAAATAGACCGGCGATTATACGCACAAGTCACCTGGGAGACCGCGATGCTGGAAACCGAGCGCTACGAATGTCCGTATTGTGGTGAAGAGGCTGAGGCCGTTCTGGACTTGTCCGGTGGCGATCAGACCTATATCGAAGACTGTCCGGTGTGCTGTCGCCCCATCACGTTTGTTCTGCAGACTGACGGTCAGGAATGGTTGCTCGAAGTTCATAGCGAAAACGAATGAAAGGAGCACCCCATGCAGCGAATCTACGAGCCGGAAAACCTCATGGAAGGTGAGTTGCTGCAAAGCATGTTGGCCAGTGAGGGCATCGAGGCCCATTTGGTGGGCCGCGATTTGCTCGGTGGCAGCGGCGAGTTGCCGATCTTTGGTCTGCTGGGCCTGTCAGTCGATAACGACGAGGCCGAGTACGCCCGGGAGTTGATCACTGCGTACAATGCTGCGCTGCCACTGCCCGGCGATGAACCGGAAAGTTTTCCCGGCACGCTGGTCTGTTAGGCTGGTGTTCGTTTTATCAAGAGTCGTGTTGCCCCATGTGTGGACGTTATGCCCTGTTTCGCTGGAATCCCGCCTTCGCGGCCCTGCCTGGCTTCCCCGCCGACCAGCAGGCCCAGTGGAATATTTCTCCCAACGATTCGGTGTTGATGCTGCGTGCAGGCGTTGAGGGTCAGCGTGAGCTGGCGCGCGCGCGTTGGGGTTTGACGCCGCCGTGGCTGACCGATTTGTCCCGTACGCCGGCCCATGCCCGGGCTGAAACCGTCGCGGAACAACCGATGTTCCGTCAGGCCCTGCGCGAACGCCGTTGCCTGCTGCCGGCCAACGGTTTTTACGAATGGCGCGGCACGACCCGCAAACGTCCGTATTGGCTGACTCCGGGGGAGGGCTCGACGCTGTTTTTTGCGGCGATTTGGGAAGCGTATCCGGTGCAGGAGCAGGTGTGGTTGAGCAGCGCGGTGATCACGCAGCCGGCGGCGAGTCAGCGCCGGCCGTTGATTCTAGATGCGGCGGGGCAGGAGGCGTGGCTCAATCCCGAAACACCGCTGCATACCTTGCAAGCATTGCTCGCCAGTGAACCTGCGGCGTTGCGCGAGCGGGCGTTGGCGAATCTGGTGAATGATCCGAAGCTCAATGGGCCGGAGTGTCTGACCCCCGGCTAAGCTCGAAGTCCTCGTTCCCGCGCAGGGCGTGGGAACGATCATTGAACCCTAAACCTTGAACTGATTGATCAACCGCCGCTGCTGCTCTGCCAGCTTGGTCAGGTCCGCACTCGCCGCACTCGACTCATCCGCTCCGCCCGCCACTTCATTGGCCACTTGCCCGATGTTGATCACGTTACGGTTGATGTCGTCAGCCACCGCACTCTGTTCCTCTGCCGCACTGGCAATCTGGGTGTTCATGTCGTTGATCACCGACACCGCCTGCGTAATTGTCTCCAGTGCCTCGGCCGCTTTCGCCGCATGTTGCACGCTTTCATCGGTGCGGCTCTGACTGTCCTCCATCACACGCACCACATCGCGCGTGCCTTGTTGCAGTTGCTGAATCATGGCCTGAATTTCCTCAGTGGCTTGCTGAGTCTTCTGCGCCAGGTTGCGCACTTCATCGGCTACCACCGCAAAACCGCGTCCCTGTTCGCCCGCTCGTGCCGCTTCGATGGCCGCGTTCAAGGCCAGCAGATTGGTCTGTTCGGCAATCCCGCGAATCGCCGTCAGGATCGCATTGATGTTCTCGCTGTCCTTGGCCAACGTCTGAACCACGCCGACAGCCTTCCCGATTTCTATTGCCAGTACGCCAATCGAGTTCGACGTGTCCCGCACGATTTGCATGCCCTGCGCTGCTGCCTGATCCGCATGGCTGGCGGCTTGTGCCGCTTGGGTCGCGTTGCGCGCCACGTCTTGAGCGGTCGCAGTCATTTCATGCACCGCCGTGGCCACCTGATCAATCTCGGCCATTTGCTTGTGCACGCCGATGTTGGTGCGGATGGCGATGTCGGCGGTGTGTTCCGACGAATCACTGACGCTCTGCACCGAAGTCACCACCTGGGTGATCATCACCTGCAACTTGGCCAGGAAGGTGTTGAAGCCTTTGGCGATTGAGCCCAATTCGTCGGCGCGGTCGCTGGTCAGGCGTCGAGTCAGGTCCCCTTCCCCCTGAGCGATGTCGTCGAGCATCGCGACCATCTGCTTCAGCGGTCGGGCAATGCCGTGGCCCACCAGCCAGATCACCAGCAAGCCGATACCGGCAATCAACAAGCCGACCATGGCCATGCCGAAAGTGTCGGACTTGCGCTGGGCGTCCAGATCGCCCTGGAGTTTTTGCAAATCGGCCATCACTGCGTTCAGCGGCAATTGCAGCATGAGGGTCCAGCGAGCGTCGGTCTGGCCAATACCAAACGGCAGGTACAACTCGATCCGGCCCTGGGCCTTGTCGACGGCGTAGGTGACTTCGCCACGCTTGAGGTTGGCCATGTTGGCGATCTGCTGGCTGTCGAGGATGTCGCTGACCTTCTCGCCGAATTTGCTCGGGTCCTTGGTGTAGGCAACGATCCGGTTGTTGCTGCCAATCAGGGCCATTTCACCAGCGCCGCTGTACAACTTCTGATTCGCGCCGAGGAGCATTTCCTGAATGAAGTTCACCGACAGGTCAGCGCCGACGATGCCTTGAAAGGCGCCGTTGAGCATGATCGGTTCTATAAAGGAGGCGAGCATGACGATCTTGTCGCCGACCTTGTAGGGCGCCGGATCGATTACGCAGGGTTTTTTGGTTTCTTTCGAGCACAGGTAGTACTCGCTGGCGCGAACGCCGGTGGACAAGGTTTTCTGGTCGTCGACGTCCACCAGTTTGTCCAGGCCCAGGCTGCCGTCTTCGTTGCGGAACCACCAAGGCAGGAAGCGGCCGTTGCTGGCGTCGATGCCGACAACCTGGGTGTCGACGTAGGCCGCGTCGTTGTGATCGAGGGCGTTTTTTTCCCAGCCAATATAGGTGCCGAGAATTTTCGGGTTCTTGGCGACGTTTTCCTTGATCAGGCTGATCAATTGCTCGCGGCTCAGGTTCAACTGTGGCTGGCCATCGGCGCCCGGTGTGCCGATCAATGCGTTGACTCGCACCAGTGCGCCGGCAATCAGCAGTGGCGCTTCGAGCTCGCGCTGGATCTGGCTGACCTGGGTTTGCGCCAGTGACGTCAGGCGTTGTTCGATGACTTGCTCGAATTGTGCCTGGGTCCGCTGCTGGACCATGTCTTGTGTCCGTGCGCCGGAAAACAACGCGTACAGCACCAGGGCTGCCACGACACTAAGAACGATGGCGCCAGCGAGGGCCGCTACGGAAAACTGGATCGACTTGAATTTCATGGGTGCTCCGCACGCAAGAGGACGTCTGCGGTGCTGTATCGGCGGGGGAGGCGATGACCATGAGCGGGGTTTGGCGAATTGGCTGTTTTGGAATGTTTGATGTCGTAAATGAATTAGTGTGTGCTACACGTCCGTTGTGTCTGGCGCCGATACAATTCACCGCCTAGGATACGCCGCATGTTTTCAGGGGGATTTTTGATGAACAAGACATTGGTTTTGTGTGCGTTGAGCGCAGGTTTGCTGCTCGCCGGTTGTCAATCGGTCAATACCACCAGCGGTGGCGCGGTGGGCGTTGAACGCAAGCAGTACATGTTCAGCATGCTGTCGACCGATGAGGTCAACCAGATGTACGCCCAGTCTTATCAAAAGACAGTTGGCGAGGCGAACACCAAAGGCGTGCTGGACAAGACCAGTAACGAGGCCAAACGTGTCCAGGCGATTGCCGACCGGCTGATTGCCCAGGCGCCGGTTTTCCGTCCGGATTCGGCCCAATGGAAATGGGAGGTCAACCTGATCAAGAGCGACGAACTCAATGCCAATTGCGGGCCTGGCGGCAAGATCATTTTCTACACGGGGCTGATCGACAGCCTGCAGCTGACCGACGATGAGATCGCCGCGATCATGGGCCACGAAATCGCCCACGCCCTGCGCGAGCACGGTCGTGAAGCGATGTCCAAGGCGTACGGCATCGAGATGGCCAAGCAGGGCGCCGGAGCCTTGTTCGGTCTGGGTCAGGACAGCCTGGCGCTGGCGGATACCGTGGCCAACTACGGCATGACCTTGCCCAACAGTCGCGCCAATGAAAATGAAGCGGACCTGATCGGCCTGGAACTGGCCGCTCGCGCCGGTTACAACCCGAACGCCGCAATCACCCTGTGGAACAAGATGAGCAAGGCCTCGCAAGGTTCGCCGCCGGAGTTCATGAGTACTCACCCGGCGTCGTCGAGTCGGATTGCTTCTTTGCAGGCGGCAATCCCGAAAGTCATGCCGCTGTACGAGAACGCCAAGAAATCCTGAGTCTCTGATCGTTCCCACGCAGAGTGAACTGACCCCCAAAGGTTGGACACAACCTTTGAGGGTGTCATGGGTAAGTACACAGAGCGGGCAAAACTCGCAGCCGTGCAAAGCTATT